>CALAUZ010000057.1 GCA_937892105.1 uncultured Fretibacterium sp.
GGGGGGGGGGGGGTATCGTCACGTGTTTTGCACTGTAGCATAGACACCGAAGCAAATCATTTCAGTAGTCTCACAAAACATTTCTGCAAACATAAATTTAATATTAATGAAATCAGCACTATAGGCAGAATGTGCTGGCAGAAAAACAGTCTTTTCATCGTAGATGTAATTGGTAGTTTCACAAAATCAAATCTCAATTTCCGTTTTCTCTGGATAGGCAAGGGAACAGGCGCGCAAATCGTAAAGTATAAAGCTCACTTGATAGGCTTCTTTTGTGTCTCATTGAGGCTCATGCTTCAGGACTTCATGTACGTGTATCCGACGGGGGTATCCCAGAGGCAGATTTTGTGATGGATTTGTGATGGAGAAGAATGCAGAAAGGATGATGAAAAATTGCCAGTAAAATTTTACGATGCATCAGGATACTTAGATAGGGTGAAGAGTAGCGGACTTCCTACATTCGTGGGAAATTACGCAGCATATGCCCGTCTTTTTCTGGGTGAGGTCATGCCGGACTTTCAGGGCAAAATCCTCTACCTTGACTCAGACACGCTTGTAACAGGGGACATAAGCGGCTTTTATGACGCAGACATTGAGGGTAAATTATGTCTTGGCATTCAAGATGTTGTCCCAGAAGAATATTGCATGAAGAACGGATTTTCACGAAATTATGTCTACATAAATTCAGGCATAATACTTATAAACCTTCAGGAATGGCGGAAATGCTTTACGAATGACGGAATACGGGAGCTTTCTGCTGGGCTTGTGCTAGATATGCCTGACCAGGACATAATTAACGCCGCACTTTTCAGAGCAGGTACTGAAAGTTACACAGTTCCGCTTCGCTATAACGTTCTAACGCCATACTTCGAGTGGAACTTTGAGAGCCTGAAGATAGCCTATCCGAAGACAAAGGGAAGGTTTTACAGCAGGAACGAGATTGAGGAAGCTGTAAAGAACCCCGCGATAATCCATATGGTTGATGGAATGAACGGGAGGCCGTGGCACAAGGGGAACTCTAATCCTCTTTCGGATAAATGGGAGAGCATTCTGAAAGAGACGGAGTTTTACGAGGACTTTAAGCCGATAGAACCGGAACCAAAGAGCTGGCGAAGGAGATTAAAGCTGTGGATATACAAGACATTTCCGAATGTCGTAACCGCCACAATAATATTGCTTTATGTAAAGCTGAAATATATTGTGAAGGGTGGGAAAAATTAATGAATGATGAAACAGGGCGTGAAACCATGAACGTGTGTTATGCCGCTGACCATAAATATGCTCCAATGATGGCAGTATCAATAGCATCGCTCTACAGGAATAATCCTGGCAGGAAGATAAGCGTTCACATTCTTGACTGTGGGCTGACCGAGCATGACAAAGGGCGTATAGAACATTTAATCAGCAAGTTAGAATCGGGAAAGGAATAATTGAAATCCCGGTCATAATCACTCAGGCCGGGAATTTTTTACACTAACAGGTCAACAATAAGACCGTTAATCAGGGAATACAGAATAACGAAAGCAATATATCCAGCAAATTTCCCTGCACCAAGAACGATTTTAAGCGCACCGAGATTGGTGATTTTTGTTGCCGGCCCGGTAATCATGAACGCCGAAGCTGATGCCATACTCATACCGTCAGCAAGCCACACCTGAAGCAGTGGTATTGTTCCGCCGCCACAGGCATACAGCGGAACACCGACAGTTGCGGCCATGAGTACGCCGAACCCGTTTTTCCGCCCGAACAGCCTCGCGAAACTCTCTGCCGGAACATATCGCATGAACATAGCCGTAAGGAATATTCCCAAAAGGAAATATATTCCTGTTGCCTTAACGTTCCTTATGAAATTCTTGATGTATCGCATGATTATATTTGGGTCTGTGTCATGGTTTGCAATCTCATAGAAGCCCGAAAAACTGAAGAAAATATTTCCAGTAACCTTGACGTAGAGATTAACCGCAAGACCTGCAAATATTCCGCAGAAAAAGCACGATAATATTCTCACGGTTAAAGCTGTAGTGCCTAATGCAGAGCTGTAAATGATGAGCTGTGGATTGAGGAGAACTGAAGCCATCATGAACGCTGCAAGCCAGTCCTCACGCATTCCCTTTTGACTGAATGATGCTGCAATGGGAATAGTCCCGTACATGCACAATGGTGAAGCGATACCCAGAATGCACGCCGGAACAATCCCGAAAATACTGATACGTTTTTCGCTCATTGAGGCAAAGAGGCCGTGTATCCTGTTCTTACCGAAAACCGAGACGAACGAGCCTATTGCCATTCCTAAGAGCCAATACGCATATATCTGTTCAAGCTGAAGTGTGAAATAGTACCAGAGATATATGCACTCTCTGCGTAATATGCTAGTCAATGCTGATTAAGTCGTATGTCCTTGAGCCAAGTCCTATTTCAGCCGCGTGTTCAACTGTGTGTATTCCGTGTCTGGATTCCATGCGCTTGATAAGTGATTTACCATCGGGAGCTTTGTAGACCAAATCCACGCAAGCCTGATCGAGAGCTACAGGGTCAAGCGAACCGAGTATGCCTATGTCATGCATGTCGGGTGCAGCAGGGTTGCCATCGCAATCGCAGTCAACGCTGAGGTGGTTCATGACGCTGATATACATTATGCGTTTTCCGTTGTCGAGACTGTCGGAAACTGCCTTTGCCGCTTCAGCCATTGACTCCAGGAAATCGTCCTGCTTGTCGTACCATATACTGCCGGAATCCTTAGTGCCAGCCGTATGGATTATAACTTTTCCGCGTGATGAGGCTATTCCGATTGAGATGTTCTTCAACGCTCCGCCAAAGCCTCCCATAGCATGACCCTTAAAGTGTGTAAGTACCAGGACAAAATCGTAATTCTTGAAGTGTGAGCCGACAACATCTTCTTTGAGGTGTTTTCCTCCTGTTACGGGCAGAGAGATTTCGCCATCTTCGTCCATGATGTCAACATTTGCGATTTTCGTGAACCCATGATCCTCGATTACCTGCCTGTGAAGTGCCGTACTAGCCCTTGAGCCGCCGTATGCGGTGTTACACTCGACTATTGTACCGTTGACGTGCTTTACAAGTTCGCCGATGATTGAAGGAGAAAGGTAATGAGTGTTGCCGGCCTCGCCTGTACTGAGCTTCACTGCGACTTTTCCTGACGCTTCACGGCCTAACTTGTTGTAGATTGCCATCATGCCTGCGGGTGATATATCTTTCGTGAAGAATACTTCTGACGCTGCGAATGATGCTCCTGCGAATGCTAGAATGCACAATAGAGCGGTGAGTAATGCTGTAATGTGTTTCATTGGGTGATTGCCTCCTGTATTTTGGGATAATGAGGCAAAAATAAACGGTGAAGCTGGGTTTAATGCAAGCGTGGAAATTGCGGACTAAATCATTCTGTAAAACTGTATGAGTTCCTCTCTGGGGGATTTGGGGTCGCTGATGAGGTGAAAGCCGTTCTGTGTGTAAAAGTTTATGAGGCTGTCGTTGTTCTCTGCATCAAGGAACGCTATCATGCCGCCGGCCATGTCCTGCAAATCGTACACAATATCGAGTGCAATATCCATAAGTTCAACACCCGTAATCCTTTCGTTCGCACCGTTAGTGTAATTTTTGCCGAGCTGTGCAATGAGATACCCTGTTGCTGAATAAGTCTGTGTACTCTCGTCAAACCTAGCAACACGTTCAATTTTCCGTCTCCATGTGTTACTGGGTATGTCTTGTACTCCAACTACAAATGGTTTTATCGACAGCGCAAAATATCCTACTAGCATATGAGGTTTTTCTCTGGTAAAAACAAGATATGTTACAGACTGATGTTTCTTCGTAAATTCTATCGCATTGTGCTTCAGAAAATGTTCAATGTCAGGATTTGGAAAACACGAAAACGAGGAGATAAAGTAATGCAACATATCTCTCTCGTCTTCATCAGGGCTGTAAATATAATTGCTGATGTTCGTGTGTTCGCAGCGTTCCTCAAGTGTTAGCATATTTCAGCTTTCCTTTCTTCATCTCTCTGCTTTTGATATTCTACAGCTTCTCTCAGTATTCTCCATGCTTCCTCAGGATCAGTTACCTCCCTTGAAATTCTTGGAGGAATGATGGTGGCTCAAAATGATTTTTAAGTAAAAAATTCTCTGTTTATGAAAGTGCCAATAACATCTTGGTGAATTTCCTTATCTTTAGAAAAACATATTGTTTTACGTCCAAGTCTTTTAATGCGAGTTCTTAACGTCAAATGATGCCTTTCGATATGCTGCGTGTTTATTTTACCAATAAAATGTACTTCTGGAGGAATTATTCTGCTATAGGCAAAATTATTATCTGTATATACTGCGCCTATGTTGAATTTTTCCAATAGGGCTATAAGTTCATAGAGCATATCGTCAGTTCGAGCCCCGAATGTAAATGCTAAAGGTGTACCTGTATCATGATCTACCGCCCACCACAGCCAGGATTGATGTTTTTTGTCATGATAATAACTCCACATTTCGTCCATTTCGACAGCAAGAGCGTCAGAGGAGAAAGCATTACGTATTTCTATATTTATTGGTTGATTTTCAGATTTTTTTTTCGAGATATGCAACATTTACTGGCTGAACAGAATTTTTCAATTTCCTCAATGTTGATGTTACTGTTCCTCTTGATATTTTTAATGTCCGTGCTGTATCACGAGTTCCGGAAGCATTCATTGCCATCTCTACGATTCTGTCTTTAGTTCCAGGTTCACAGGCTTTATATGTATATTCAAGTTGAAATGTTTTATTGCAGGATTTACAGCGATATCGCTGATGTCCATTAGCACGTTTTCCGAACTTTATCACTTCGGTACTTCCACAATCAATACATTTCACTTTCACATATGCCACACTAATCACTCCTAAACTTTTTGTGGAAGTATTTTAACTTAAAAAATCATTTTGAGCCACTACCCAGTTACCTCCCTTGAAATTCTTGGAGGAATAGGTTGCGGCTCTTCGTCCAACATTTTGACGAAATTCTCCACCTCTACAGGCCCTTTAATCGTGAAAGTCTTGAACAGGCTCGATGTCGCCATAACATATCGCACTTCCTCTCTTGTAAATTTCATGGATTATATTATAAGGGAAGCCTCCCCACATCGCAGAGGAGGCCACAACATCATCAATTACGCGAGATACTTCTTCAGCGTCTTCCTTACAGCTCCAGGCCCAGAGCATAATTCCGCATACATACCCTCGACCTTCTCGCCAAGCCCGGCATCATAGAGATTAACGCCGAAAATGTTAGCGTTGCTCAGAATACTGCGCAGACCATCGGGGGCTTTCAGTTCAGCCTGTAACGTCTCAAGCATAGGATCCGCACTCACCTGCATAGCCTCGCCCTTGTCGTCAGTACCTCCCAAATACCTCAGCCACCCAGCAAGCGCAAGCGGTATCGCAACGAGTGATTTGATGTCCAGCTTCTCATCAGCAACATAGCTCTTCAGTGTCTCGCCGAACCTCACGGGCATTTTCTGG
>CALAUZ010000058.1 GCA_937892105.1 uncultured Fretibacterium sp.
CGGGGAGCTTCCCTGATGAGGGAGAAATATTCCATTATGATGGCTGGGCGATAAAGGTTGCCGGGCTTGAGGATCACCGAATAACTTTGCTTAACCTGTCGAAATATCAAGAGGAAATCACAGAATAACGCTATAAAAAAATCCCCCTGGCCATGATGACTGGGGGAAAATTTTTTGCCTCATGATTCTTACTTTGCTTTAGGTAAACCGTTCATTAACTCTATAAATTTCATGTGGTATAATCGCCAAAATCTATTTGAGAAAGGGCTTGACATCATGAGTCTGTTGTTGTATGCTCACAGCACAGCACTAATCTAATACACTGTCAGAATTTTCCGTATAACGCAAGACTTATCCGCCCGGAGTCCCGGCCATGAAGAGAAAACTCACTCTCATGTTGTCGGAAATGCGCGTTAAGCAATGGACAAAGAATTTTCTTGTGTATTCCGCGCCCCTATTCAACGGTAGCTTATTCAATCCTTCAAATTTCCTCATATCATCAGCTGTGTTCATGTCATTCTGCATGGCCTCAAGCGGAATCTATATCATCAATGACATATTCGACATGGACAAAGACCGCCTCAACCCTGAAAAACGTTCAAGGCCTTTAGCTTCTGGGGAACTTAGCGCGGGATATGCCCTTACTGTTTCGGTGATGCTCATTGCGTGTTCACTCGCGGTTTCATTCGTCATAAGCTGTGAATATTTCTGCCTACTTTCATCATATGTCGCGCTGAATGTCCTTTACGCTGTGAGGCTGAAGAATATCGTGATAGTTGACGTTATGTCGGTGGCATATGGATTTGTGGTGAGGGCTATTGCGGGTGCTGTGTCATGTGGTGTGAAAATGACAGCGTGGTTTTTGCTGTGTGTAATGTTCCTGTCATTGTTCTTGGCACTCGGTAAGAGACGTTACGAGCTTTCCGGCGAAAAACTCAGGGAGGGGCGCGAAGTCCTGACGGATTACAGCATTGACCTTATAGACAAGATGATGAACATAACCACTTCAGCATTGATTATGAGTTATGCCCTATTCACGATGGACTCTGCCACGAAAAACAGCCGTGCAATGTCGCTCACAGTCCCGCTTGTGCTTTATGGTGTGTTTTACTATTTGTATGTCGTTCATGTCAAGCGCGGAGGTGGGAGTCCTGATGAAGCACTGTATAAGGAGAAACCAATACTGATTACGGTTGCTGTTTATGTGCTTTATGTGATTGCAGTAAGAAATTTCTAATAGGAGGAATGAATTTTGAAGAGCGTGAAATTCCGTTACCTTTTCAAGATATATGCAGCTGTTGTTGCGTATATCTGCACTTTCATGATTTATCCGGCTCATGATGACTTTGGTTATACCGCGCCTAAGCTAGGATTAAACCTGCCTGAACAACTTATGTCTACTGCAACATTTTGGAGGCCGTTCGACAGGCTCATAGAGTATGGGCTGGGCTATGCGCCGTATTTGTACCCATATGTTAATCATTTTATGGTGCTAGCCGGGCATTTCCTGCTTTGCTTATTGCTGTATGTTGTTCTGAAAAAGCTGACTGGCGACAAAAATTATTCGCTTATAGGCGCGTTCTATTTCTGCCTGTCCCCCTGTATTGTATGCACCGTAACCAATTTGGATTTCATCAATCAGGTATGGGCAATAACAACTGGAATGGCGGCAACATTCTTTTTCTTTAGGGCGGCATATGACTGGCAAAAGCGGATCTCTAGTACTGTGGCTTTTATTGGCTTTTGTGGCGACATTGGTCAAGGAGAACGGCATTGTATGGCACAACTTGCGGAAGAATCCCGATGACTTGCCGAAAGAAGCGGGGGAATATATTTGTATTTATTCAGATGCTTATGGCGGTGATACTACAGTCATAGCAGAGTGGCATATCCAGTATCAGGACGAGGGCGAGGGACACTACCTGAAAATGGACGAGAACTTTGTGTACAACGGCATTTGCATAGACGAAGTTGTTATCGCTTGGTGTGAGATACCTAAATTCGAGGAGGCATGATAAAAAGGTGGTAAACGAACAAGCGGTAATGTGATACGCTGAAGCGATTCAGCGGAACCCAGGCATCAGTTCGTCATATTTTGTAAGGGCAATGACCCTTGTCAAGGAGAATGAAGAGCTTTTGCCGCATCATACTATAGTCCATTGAGACTGAATGGGAGATTGGAACACACTACCGATCAGACTTTCCGCTGAAGTAAAACGGAGGTCATTATGACAGTTTTCATGGGCGCGGATTTGCACAAGACACAGATTACCGTACACGTCCGAGCTGGAGACAAGGTTGAATCTTTGTCTGAAATCAAACAGTATCCGACGACACAGGGCGGGTACGCCGAGCTTCTGGCAAGAATTGCTGAATACAAATCTGCCGGGCATGAGGTGAAGGTTGGAGTTGAATCGACCGGGAACACAAGGTTCTTCAAGAATCAGGTTGAGAAAGCGGGTGCGGAAGTAACCGTAATCAATACCTTAAAGTTCAAGGTAATTAACGAGTCAACGAAGAAAACTGACAAGCATGACGCTTCGACAATCTCAGAGTTTCTTGAGAAAGATATGCTGCCGGAAAGCTATGTCTGCAATCAGGAAACGGAAAACCTGAGACGGCTCCTGAAGTCAAGGGAAAGACTTGTCCATTCGATTGTCGGACAGAAGAATGAGGTGCATGCGCTTCTGGTAAGCATGGGGCTTAATGATGAGCTGCGAAGCCTTCAAAGCAAAAAAGGGCGCCAGAAGGTTCTGGACACCCTGCTGTCGCACAGCGACCTCGTGCTCGAGGCACAATCAGTAAGACTGATGCTCCAAATCATAGACCAGATGTCAGAATCGGTCAAGGTGATTGAGAAGCAGCTTGCTGAGCTGACGAAAGATGACGAGATGGTGAACCGCCTCATGACAATCCGTGGCTGCGGGAAAATAACGGCATGGATTATCAGGGCTTACACAGAAGATATAGGCAGATTTGCAAATGCAAAAAAATACGCGGCCTTCTGCGGGCTTGTTCCATGGGTACAGGATTCGAATGAGACCATTCATCATGGAAAGATTACAAAACGCGGACCTCAGGAATTGAGGACGGCGTTCGTTCAGTTAGTTTTGGGTATCCGTCGTTGTGGTGATACTTCGGAATGGAGAATCATGCAGCGGCTCGATTATATGAAGAAGAACAAAGGCAGCGGGAAATCAATTGTAGCCGCTGCAAGAAAAATGGCAGAAATAACGTGGGCGTTGCTCACTGAAAAACAGGACTTTGATTCTAAAAAGATGATGGGAAAATACAAGCCCATGAATCTTGTTGGGCAAGCTCTGACTGCTATTAATAAATAGCTTAGAAAGTTGACTTGTTCGTTGACTTTTTATGGGAGTATATATGGCAAAAATTTCTACACTACGGCCAAGCCCAACGGCATTGCTCAATCCGCGCTGCGACTCGTCATTCAAGGCAATGTTCGCGGCGGACAGCCCCGAATCAAACGCGGCTCTCAAAGACTTCATATCTACGATTCTGAATCGCGAGGTCAAGGAAATAAGCCTTCTTCCGAATGAGCCGGTCGTTGAAATCATCACGGAAAACCAGATGAGTTTCGATGTGAATGTCAAATTTGACAACAACGAAAAAATAGCCCTAGAAATGCAGGCTCGCAATCGGGAGTACGATTATTCCGCCCGTGCAGAAATCCAGGTTGCCCGGCTCCTGAGCACGAACAACATGAAGGGGGAAAATTGGGGCACACCCCCCGCGTACCAAGTTTCAGTCCTGAATTTCAGTCTTGATAAAAGTGACAAATCGGCTCTTTCGTGGTACACTATGAAAGACGAAAGGGGGAACGACCTTGCGGGAAGGCTCAATGTCATCTTCTTTGACCTTGTGAAAATCCGCAAGCTGCTCGGAACTCCGCTCGCGAAGCTTTCAAAGCTAGAGAAATGGGGCTTGTTTCTGTCGTATGCAGATTCAGAAAAATACGCGGATTACATCACCGAACTGACCGAATCCGAAGGGGGAATTATGAACGCACGCTCATCGCTCTTGACCGTCAGCCAGGACGAAATCAACTGGGCACGCCAGAATTCTATCTACATCGCCCAGCATGACTACAATGACGGCCTGTATAACGCCGAGAAAAGAGGCATCGCTCAGGGCGAACACAAGGCAAAAATCGAAACGGCACGGAACGCATTTGCAATGCACTTGACTCCAGAGCAAATTGTACAACTGACGGGTCTTTCTATCACTGAGGTACAACAACTGCAAGTTTAATGATACAATAAAAAATGCCGGAACTCCCATGCAAGCAAAAAAGCAGGAACTTGCATGGGATATAGCTCACCCGCTTCATGAGGAACTTCCACGAATGAGCCACCGGCTAACCGCTTTCGCGGTTAATTACAAAAGTATGTGGTTGCCGCAGACAGGGCATCGCTACGGCACGATACATTTCACTTGTCATAATTACAAAAATATAGTAACATATTCTTGCACCCGTGACATAGGGAGCGACCCGCAGGGGCAAAACTCACGAGGTGAGTTTTGAGCGATTCTCCGAGTGGCTATGCCACGAAGGCGTAATTCTTTCTTTGTCAGTCAACTTCGTGTTGCTCGTTCTTGCATTGCTTGAGTACCTTCGCAAAAACAACGAAGAAAAAGAGTGAATGAAAAAGCCCATCCTGTCTTGACACCATAGGATGGGCTTGCGAGTCGTAAGACTCAAAAAACTAACCGTGGGGCAATCCGCTTTGGAGCGGGTGCACCCTTCATCAATAACTATATCACAGTTTCCTAAAAAGTCAACGCCCGCGAAAACTCGCAGGCTTTCCATGCTAACTAAACATTAGAAGAAGAGTTCTACACCAATCGGCATGTAGAACTTCTGGCTGGTTGTTTTGTAAGAAAGGTCAACAAGACTTGAAATTGTGCCGTCCATAGTTGCAATGGTCCAGTTGCCGGCGATACCTGCAAACATAAAGTTGTTAGCTGCAAAGGTCTTCTTAAAGTAAAGCTCTGCTGCAAACTTGTGCTGGCGGAGTTCCACATCTTCAAT
>CALAUZ010000059.1 GCA_937892105.1 uncultured Fretibacterium sp.
TACTTCAGACTTGGCTTCCGCTATATTTACTGCTTTCAAAATGTGCTGACTATAGATACGAGCGAAAAGAGGGTATCCATCATATGTTCAGAGAAATACATGGGGGTTGGAGCAGAACATACACAGACGCACAACTCATCGGCAAAACCATTATGGAGGTACAGGAATGACTAAAGCACCAATCATTAATAGGCTTGAACTTACTCGCAAGAAGTTTAGCAAGGTACAGGACGTTACTCCCTATGACGGTATCGAGGACTTTCCCGATACCGGCATTCATGGGGATACATGCCCCAATTGCGGACAGAAAACGCTCCTTCATGAGAGCAGTTGTGTTAGGTGCCTGTCTTGCAGGTGGAGTGCTTGCGGATAGGGAACAAAGCCATGAAAGATTGGACAGGAAATTCTCAAAGTATCTACAGGATACTTGGAGCGTCAAACCATTCCGAATATGAACGCCAACAGCATGATTATTACGCTACTGAACCTAAAGCTGTTGAACTGTTACTTGCGGAAGAGGCATTTGCTCCAACAATCTGGGAATGCGCCTGTGGGGAAGGGCATTTATCAAAAGCTCTTGCGAAAGCTGGATATTCGGTTATCTCTACTGACCTGATTTATCGCGGCTTCGGCTATCCGGCATCTGTGGACTTCCTTAACGATAAGGAAGAAGGTTGTTTCGCTGGCGATATTATCACTAACCCGCCCTACAAATATGCTTTAAAATTCGTTGAACAGGCTATTCACGTTATTCGGCCTCACAACAAGGTTGCAATGTTTCTAAAGCTCACATTTTTAGAGGGGCAAAAGCGCAAGAGCTTCTTCAAGACTAACCCGCCAAAAACTGTATATGTGAGTTCCTCTAGGCTTATTTGTGCCAGAAATGGCGAGTTTGAGAAGTTCGGAACTTCAGCTGTCGCTTATGCTTGGTTTGTCTGGGAAAAAGGCTACTCCGGCGATACCGTCATCAAATGGATTAACTGATAGGAGAAAAATAGCCGGACTAAACCTCTGGCTCCAATTACAGAAAGGAGAAATATATTGCTATGTCTCGAATGCGCACAGTTGCGCTCAAAGAAGAAAATCGCAAAACATTCACATTTCCAGTAGACGGCATAACACTGGAAGGGAGACCGCTCAGAGAATTCTAGTTGATAAGGACGCGGACACTATCACCTTTACCACCGTTGCTGAGTACTATCCCGAACCAGAACCAGAAGCTATTGAACATATAGTAATAGTCCCTGACAGCAGTTGGTCTGCCTACAAATAGAAAAGAGGTGATTTGACATGGTAGTTATCGTTTACGGTGTTCTCGCATTGGCTCTACTGGTTGGCAGCTTATGAGGAATTTAGCGATGGCAGATACTAAATGCAGTTTACGAATGATGAGCCGAATGCTATTGCCTTGTCCATTCTGTAGAGGAGATGCACATTTAGCATGGTATAACAACAGCGATAAGCAAATAGTAGCTGAGTGCGGGAATCCTCACTGTATGAGTGCCGTATGTGGCTCAGAGACGGCGGAAGAAGCAGTAAAGCGATGGAATAAGCGTGTAAAGATACCGCAATTAAAAGAGTGTCCATTCTGCGGTTGGCGAGCCGAGCTTGAACATTTCTACAACGGAGAGTGCGAGATGTATGAAGTGAGATGCCAGAATCCGCAATGTGAAGCTGAGACAACGATTTCCAACAAAGCAGAGGACGTAATGAATATATGGAACATGCGGAATAACGAGAAAGGAGAAGTTGATTAATGGCTGACTGGAAATATAACCCCAATGACTATAATCCCAATGGATACGAATTAATCCCGCCCAGAGAATACCGGGTAAGGATAGAGAACTGCGAGGAGAAAGTATCGCAGACAGGAAAGGACATGTTCAAACTGACGCTTGCAGTATCAGGGTATAGCGCACATATCTGGTACTACTTATTGTTCGACAGTACGGACGAAGATGCGCGTAAGAGGACGAATAACAGGCTTGGTAGTATCTACGACAGCTTCAATATCCCGAAAGGTAATCTCAATCCTACAGACTGGAAAGGACGGACAGGCGGAGCAAAAATCAAGCATAGGACGTATAACGAGGAGACGAGAGCGGAAGTGCATTACTTTCTGACGCGGAATAAAGTGGACGCACTTCCGGCGTGGCAGGAAGCTGGCGGCACAAAATCTTCTGTGCATGACTCAGGAACGGCGAATTTTAGCCCTGAAGCATTTAACCCTGAAGAAGGATTTGGACAGGACAATATGCCATTCTAAGAAAGTAAGGAAAGAAAAATAGGCACAAGCAGCAGGTTTTATCGTGAAGGATAAGGCTTGCTGCTAATTTTATTGTGAGAGGTACAGAGATGTTATATCCAGCAATCAGCGACCGAGAGATAGAGGAACAGATACTATCATTGATGGCAACGCTAGGAATAAGTCCTGCCCCGTATGAGAGTCTGATACTGGACGGAAATCTTCACCGCTATGATATAGAGGGAGAAAGACGGAACAGCCAGCACGGAGCGTACGTGATACACTCTGATGGACTACCTGCAGGCTACGTACAGGACTGGAAGAAGGGTATATCGAGTAACTGGAAATTTGACCTGTCGGGACTATCACAGGAACACCGTGATTACTTCAAAAGTGAGGAATATCTCAAGCGAGAGAAGGAAATCCGCGAGAAAAGGGAACATGAACAAAAGGCAAAGCAGGCTGAAGCCGCCGAACATTCACGAATACTTTGGGAGACACTGAGAGAAGCTCCCGAAAATCACCCTTATTTGCAGGCGAAACAGATACCGCCTTATGGAGTGAGGATAAACGATGAGTGGAAGCTTGCAATCCCCCTTCGAGACATAAATGGAGAAGTGAAATCTTTGCAGTGGATAGACCCAGACGGTAACAAACGCTTTCAAGTGAACACTGCAATAAGCGGGCTATTCTGGTCAGTTGGACTTGATACGTTATGTGAAGATACAGACGGAATAATGCTTCTAGGCGAGGGTTTTGCGACGATGGCCAAACTTCATGAGTTGATGAGCCTCCCTAGTGTAGCGGGTATAGCGTGCGGATTCCTGAGACCAGTAGTGCAAAAGCTCCGAGAGAAATACCCCAAGACAACAATTTACGTAATGGCTGACAATGACAAGGGAACGGAGCAAAAGCGAGGCATTAACCCCGGCTTAAAAGCGGCAAATGATTTAGTAAAAGCGGGACTTGCAGATTACGTGATATTCCCAGAATTTCCGCCTGAAAGTGATGGTACAGACTGGGACGATTACGCGCTGTTATACGGAGACGAAGAATGCGCCCGCTTGATAAGCGCAAAACTTGTAGAAGTTCCCCTAAAGGCGAAACAGGACAGATACCGCCAGCAGGCCGAACAGTTGGGGTTAGTGTCCTATGAAATGTTCGAGACATTCTGCCAGCCTGTGAAAAGTCCCTCATGGCTGATAGAAGACTGGATACCCGCTGAAAGTCTAATGATGTTATTTGCGCCGAGCGGCTCAGGAAAAGGCTTTCTGATGTGCGATCTTGCGTATGCAGTGTCCAACCCGAACGTAACGCATTGGCACGGTAAGAAAATATTGACACACGGCCCTGTAGTGTACATAGCCGGAGAAGGGCAGCGCGGAATGAGGAAACATTTTGCCGGAATTGTGTATCATTCAGGGGTGAGTATGAACGGCCTGAATATGGCAATAATCAAAGAACCAGTGATGATAGACGAGAAGTATACGAAAGCCGGAGTATTAAGGGCAATAACGAACATAGGGAGTATATACCCTAATCCTGCGCTTGTAATTTTCGACACATTAAATGCGAACATGAGCGGAAATGAGAACAAGACGGCAGACGCAACAATGTTCATACACTCGTGTAACAGGATAATGCAGGAGTTTCAAAGTACAGTAATGTTAGTGCACCATACTGGCCTGAATCCCGAGACGCAGGGACGAGCGCGAGGTTCAAGCGTATTGAAAGCGGCAATGGACATTGAAATGAAGCTGGTAAGGAACGGGCGTATTCTGACGCTAGAGATGACGAAAAGCAAGGACACGGAGCTTCAGTCCCCGTTGGTATTCAACATGGCCAGTGTAGAAGTGCCTGGTTTCTACAAGGCGACCGAAGAACCAGATACAACGTGTATATTGGAGTTGAATGGGTCAGTAACGGAGATACTTTCCAATACCGCCAACCGAGAGAATACGGAAGCGAAACCTACAAAAGCGGAACAGTTTGCGAAGGATACCTACCAGGAGGCAGCGCGGAAGCATGGAGTTCTTGTGCCTGACGAGGAACGCGGGCGCGAAGTAGTAGCGTTAGTGCTTGAGGATTGGCGCAATGTGTTTTACGAGACGTCCAGCGCGGATAAAATCGGAACGAAACGCCAGCAATTTAGTCGTGCAAGAAGTTTAAACCACACAGAGCCTAACGCAAATCTCGGCTGTATAGCGTCTATGCGGATTT
>CALAUZ010000060.1 GCA_937892105.1 uncultured Fretibacterium sp.
TCAGGGCTTCAGGGCTTCAGGGCTTCAGGGCTTCAGGGCTTCAGGGCTTCAGGGCGATGGGCGGGATTTTGTCCTTGACGCGCTTAGGGGGGTAGCGATAGTTCTTGTGGTTGTTGGTCATGTCATACGTGGATTCAATAATAGTAGGCTGACATTCGCAGGGAGTTCCCTAATTGATGGGACAATATACAGCTTCCATATGCCGTTGATGTTTATGATTTCTGGGTACGTAGTGGGTATGAAAGGTAAATTATCCGACATACCTAACCGCTTTAAAAGATGTGTCATTGACATTTATCTGCCATGTCTGTATCTGTCGTTAATGTTGTGGCTTCCCAAATTCTTGTGGTCATTCCTGAGCATAAGCAACGCTGAAAATTTTCACCTGGCTTCAATGTCTGACCTCCTCGTAATACCCATTCACGGTTTTGATCTTTATTGGTTTCTATGCACGTTGTTCTTCGTCAAGGCACTACACATATTCACCGAACATTTCATAGCAGACAAATACCTACACGTGTTGTTTTGGACAACATTGTTTGCAGTCTATACTTGTGCAGGAGAAAAGCTACCGTCATTCTTCTATTATGGCCTCTACTTTCACATTGGTTTTCTCTTAATCCAGCAGAAATTCATTACGCGTGAAAAGCACCCCAGAATATTATGGGGAATAATCCTCCTTTTTGTAGGAATGTCGTTTTTCTCATGTTCATACTTTTATGAAGTGAGCAATATTCTCACAAAAGCAAGCGCAGCATTCTTTACAAGCCTCTCAATATTCGTCATTTTTTACGCTTGGAATATTGATAACTTATTTCTCTCGGTTTGCGGGGCTAATAGCATGGTGATATACGTTCTTCACGGTTTCGTAATCTCCTCATTAAGGATAGTCTTCCGCAGTATGGGGCTCTCTGTTTCCGTTAATCCCGCTGTACTGTTTGTATTGTGCTGTATGGTGGCCGTAGTTATTCCGCTGGCTGTCGTATGGCTATACAAGAACGTGAAATGCCTCCGCTGGATTGAGTATATATTCTATCCCGGAAGGTTACTGCGCATTAAACGGAGTCAGCCAGGTACACACCCAGACTGAACTCCGCCCAAAATATTTTCACTTACTCACACTTCGATATTGCTTCCTCAGCCGTCGATCCCTTGAACATTACATCAAGCAGACCAGGCGAGTAACGTTCAAACATAACTGACGGAATGATTATGCTTCTCTTTACCATTTCCTCAGATGGCGTAACTCCATTACAGTCAACGAACACCTTGTAGCGTATTTCCCCGTCGTTCATGTCAAGCTCAAAATTCCCGCTCCTGAGACCGTAGTTTGCACGGCATATGAACTCTGCCATTTCTTTCATCACGTTCTTATCATTAGAATCTGCGTCAATCATTGATGATGCATATGCAGTGTAAGAATCGCTTTTAACCGTAATAAAATATCTCAGCCGCTTGAGTTTGCTGTCAATGGATAAATTAAAACGGAATATCCCCCGTTCTTCGTCAAACTCAAAATTCCAGTCGTCTTCAGTGAGAAAATCCCTGATAGCTTCTACAATCTCTTCTGAATATCCTTCACTCATAGTGAAAAAACTCCTTAACGCAAAATTTCTTTCGCGCCATATAATATCACACTACCTCGCAAGCCAGCCCCCATCAACCGCAAGAATATGACCGTTCACATAGTCAGAAGCCTTCGACGCAAGGAATACTGCCGCACCCTTGAGATCTTCCGGAGTTCCCCAGCGTCCTGAAGGTATACGCGAAAGTATCTCCGCACTCCTCTTAGCGTCCTTAACGAGTGCTTCCGTGTTGTTGGTGTCAATATAGCCAGGTGCTATGGCATTCACGTTGATATTGTATTTTGCAAGCTCATTGGCCATTATCTTCGTAATTCCTGCAACTCCAGACTTGCTGGCAGTATAGCTCACTACCCTTATGCCTCCCTGAAATGACAGCATTGACGCGATATTGATTATCTTTCCGCCGCCGCTATCCTTCATGTGCCGGGCCGCTGACTGTGAGAGTACGAATAACGATTTCAGGTTCATGCTGACTACTTCGTCCCAGTCCTTCTCGCTAAATTCGAGAACGTCCTGTCTTCTGATTATTCCTGCGTTGTTCACGAGAATATCAAGCCTTCCGAACTCCTGGATCGTTGTATCAATGAGAGACTGTATTTTGTCCTGCTTAACCAGATCTATATCGTAGTACATGAATTTTCTGCCCAGACCCTTAATGTACGCCTCAGTCTCCGGCATTGGAGCATGGCCAGCCCCAACAACATCACAGCCAGCCTCAGCAAGCCCCTGCGCTATTCCCTGTCCTATTCCTGTCCGTGCGCCTGTAACGATTGCAACTTTGCCTTCAAGGTTGAATAAATCCATACCGTATCACTCCTGTAACTATCTCATATCTTCGGGCTTTATCGTATCCATGTCGTCAAACTCCTGATTTTCCCCGCCCATTGCCCATATGAACGAGTAACTTGATGTTCCTGCGCCTGCGTGAATTGACCATGACGGCGAAATCACTGCGTCAAAATTATGCATAACTATGTGCCTTGTCTCATTACCTTGTCCCATGAAGTGAAACACTACGTTCCCTTCTGGAATGTTGAAGTACGTGTATATCTCCATGCGTCTTTCATGAGTATGAGCCGGCATTGTGTTCCAGACACTTCCGGACTCAAGCTCTGTGAGGCCCATAGAGAGCTGGCATGTCTTCAGAACGTCAGGGTGAATGAACTGGTTGATTACGCGCTTGTTTGATGTTTCAGGCGAACCGAGAGGCTTCTTTGCAGCATCAGCAATGCGGATTAACTTCGTCTCGTAACTCACGTGTGCAGGTGCTGATACCATGTAGAATTTTGCGGGATTGCCTGCGTCATCGCTGGAGAAATATGCTTCCTTCGTACCCTTCGTGATGTAGAGGCAGTCCTTGTAGCCCAATGAGTAGGCTGTTCCGTCCGCTTCAACCTTTCCTGAGCCTCCGAGATTGAATATTCCAATTTCCCTGCGTTCAAGGAAGTAACGTGTTCCGAAGTTCGCCCATACGTCTATCCCATCATCTATGGGAAGTCTGCGGTTCACTGGCATTGCTCCGAGCGTTACCATTCTATCAACGTGGCTGTATACGGCCGTAACTTTGTCGGGTGTGTATAGATCCTTGATGAGGAACTCCCTGCGCAGTTCATCGGTCGTGTAGCGTTTAACGTCATTGGGACTGCATGAGTATCGTATATCCATCTGAAACAGTCAGCCTCCTTGTGAGAAAAGATTTTTCGTATTCAGTAATTATAGTATATGTTCATTACTATTGGGGAGAACATTTAGCCTCCGTAGTACAGAATATCATATATCCAAACATCATTGTCTGTTCTGTTTGCGTAAGTATGCTTTCTGTTGGCGAGAAATTTCATAGCCTCACCTTTACCGATTTCGTATGCTTCATCATCAAGCATGAGCGTGAATACCCCGTCAATAACCATGATATATTTCCAGACGGTAGAGCCATGACTGTCAGCGGTAATTTCTCTGCCTGGTTCAAGCCTGACCTTTGTTACGTCCATTGATGTCTCTATGTCGTACTTGAACATATGCTGAACGTCAAACTCGCCATTTTGCGTAAGTTCCTGAGACTTTACGACTTCGATGATTTTTTCCGGAGCTTTCAGAAGTATGGGCAAAGAAGCATTGATGCCCTCACATATCTTGCAGAGAACAGCGACTGTTGGGCATTTTCTGCCGCGTTCAATATCACTGAGCATACTTTTACTGACGCTGCTTCTTGCTGAGACTTCATCGAGTGAGAAACCGCGTTCAAGTCTTGCGCGTTTAAGGTTGATGCCGATTATGCGAGTTATTTCCTCAGTACTTGTGAGTTTGTTGTATGAAATTAGTTCGTTAGGAATATGTATATTATCCATGATTAACACCTCTAAAAAATATTATACCCTTTCAATTAGGGAAATTTACAAAATTTCAGACTTTGCTTTTCTGATGGTCAATGTCAGTAATAATATTCCTTATATCAATAATGAATATAAAATCGGATATATTCATATTATGCCGGCATTTATGCATTATTAAACAGGCATAACTATGTCCCTGCCTGAATGTACCATTTCAATATTAATTGCCACATTAAGGGAAAAAACTATCAGTAGGCGAAAGATAGTGAAGCTGTATCATTGATGTTAAAATTGCTTAGGAGGTGCATTGATGGACAGCACAATATCAATCAGGGGCGCAAGAGAACATAACCTCAAGAATATTAACGTTGACATTCAGCGCGGAAAAATGACCGTAATCACCGGCCCTTCAGGTTCAGGAAAATCATCGTTAGCATTTGACACTCTTTACGCGGAAGGCCAGCGGCGATACGTTGAGAGCCTTTCAGCATATGCCAGGCAGTTTTTGGGAGTACAGAAGAAGCCAGATGTTGACGAAATCACAGGCTTATCCCCAGCAATCTCAATCGAACAGAAAGGTACAGGACATAACCCGCGTTCAACTGTCGGAACAGTAACAGAGATATACGACTACTTCCGGCTGTTATTCGGAAGAATTGGCATACCTCACTGCCCAAAATGCGGAAAGCCGGTACAAAAACACTCAATAGATGAGATACTCGACTATATAATTGGTCATGAAGACGGACTTAAAACGGAAATATTTTCACCCCTCGTCAAAAACAAAAAAGGTGAGTTCCGAAACCTCTTCAGCAGTACGAGAGAGAAGGGTTACACGCGTGCAAGGGTTGACGGCACAGTATATTACCTTGAAGAAGACATAACGCTGGACAAGAACAAACGGCACAACATAGAAATAGTAGTAGACCGCCTCAAAATTTCACACGACAAACGCACCCGCATAGCCGAAAGCGTAGAAGCCGCACTGAAACTTTCAGGAGGATACGTCCTAATTCACGCAGAAGGCCATGACGAGTACACAATGACGGAGAATTATTCCTGCCCCGACTGCGAAATCGGTATGCCTGAGATTGAACCGCGATTATTCTCGTTCAACAACCCTGTGGGTGCCTGCCCTGACTGTGGAGGTTTGGGAAGCCACGAACATTTTTCCCGTGAACTTGCCATTGACCCAGAACGCTCAGTACTTGACGGCGCAATAATCCCGTGGAAGTCAAAGCCATACTCAATCACAAAACTCAACATGTTTGCGGAAAAACACGGCTGGGATTTGAGTGTTGCATGGAAGGATTTATCACCGGAAGTACAGGACTTCATATGGAACGGTTCAGGCAATGAGAAGCTGCCAATGATATTTGACGAGAAGGGAATTGCCAGACCTTATATGGGACGTTTTGAGGGGGTTGTTGGCTGGCTTGAGGCAAAATTGAAGTGGTTTGCTGAGAATGAGAATGTTGTTGACGAGGTTGCTACATATCGTGAGGAGGACGTTTGCAAGACCTGCGGAGGTTTGAGGCTTAGGCAGGAAGCATTGAATGTTAAAGTTTCAGGCTACGGAATAGGTGATTTGCTCGTTATGCCCGTCGAAAAACTCGTGAACGTCATGAAGAATTTTACCCTTACAGACGCAGAAACATCAATAACATCACAGCTAATGCCTGAGATTATACGGAGGCTTCAGTTTTTGTGTGATGTCGGTGTAGGCTACCTTTCGTTACTGCGAAGGGCTGACACTCTCTCAGGCGGTGAGACACAGCGCATTCGTCTTGCAACACAGATAGGCTCGAACCTTAGCGGTGTTCTGTATGTACTCGATGAACCTACAATAGGGCTTCATTCCCGCGACACAGAGAAGCTCATAAAATCCCTGAAGTCAATTCGTGAACTGGGGAACACTATTATTGTCGTTGAACATGACCGCGAGACAATGCAGGCAGCAGACGAACTTATAGAGCTTGGGCCGGAAGCAGGAGAGAATGGCGGGCAAATACTATATGCGGGGAGCTATGACTATGTTAAGGCTTCTGACGGGAAGACGGGGAAATATCTTCGCGGCGAGGCAACAGGTATTGTAAGGCGGGAGGAAAGGCGTAAACCTTCTGGGTGGGTTCACGTGAAGGGTGCGGCACATAATAATTTGAAGAATATTGATGTTGATATACCTGCGGGAGTTTTCGTTTGCATATCGGGAGTATCAGGTTCAGGGAAAAGCAGCTTCATGTATGACGTACTGTATAAGGGAATGAGGCGTATTCTTGAGCGTGATTACAGGGAGAGGCCGGGAAAATTCCGCAAAATCGAGGGTGCTGAACAGTTCGGCAACATAATACTCGTAGACCAGTCGCCAATAGGACGCACACCGCGTTCAAACCCAGCGACATACACGGGGGTATTCAGCGTAATCCGAGAATTTTTCGCCCAGCTTCCAGAGGCCAAAGTGAGGGGCTGGAATGCCGGACGTTTCTCGTTCAACGTGAAGGGCGGACGCTGTGAGGCTTGCGGTGGTGCTGGGAGCGTTAAGACATCAATGTTATTCCTGCCGGATATATATTCTGACTGCGAAATTTGCGGCGGCACCCGCTATAACCATGAGACGCTGGAGGTTAAGTTCAAGGGGAAGAATATAGCTGAAGTACTGGCCATGACGGTAGATGAGGCGGAAGAATTTTTCCACGACATACCGAGAATTTCCGGCAAACTGAGGCTGATACATGGTGCAGGACTGGGATATATTAGGCTTGGGCAGTCTGCGTTGACGCTTTCGGGCGGAGAGGCTCAGAGGGTGAAGCTGTCGAAGGAGCTGTCGAAAAAGTTTGGGAGCAAGACATTGTATCTTCTGGACGAACCTACAACGGGGCTGTACTACACAGATGTACGGAGACTGCTTGAGATAGTTCACAGAATAACGGACAACGGTAACACGGTGATATTCATTGAGCATAATCTTGATGTACTGATGTCGGCGGATTACATTATTGATTTGGGACCTGAAGGCGGGGACAGAGGCGGCAACGTCGTAACGTTTGGGACACCTGAAGAAGTGATACGGAACAGGAAAGGCTATACGTCTCAATTTCTGGCTGAATACCCGTGCAATGCTGAAACTCTGTGCTAGAATAATCAAAATCCATACAATTATTCAGGAGGTATAAGAATGAAGTCTGTAAAAATTCTCGCAGTCCTTCTCGCGTTGTGTCTTCTGGCCGGAAGCGCATACTCAGCCGAACTCAAGATAGGCCATCTGTCAAAGCTGAACATGACCCCTGAAGAGTTCGCAAAGTTCAACGACTACAATGTTTCTCAGGGCAAAATCGCCATATTCTCAGCAGGAGAGCCTTCACCTGCGAAGCACGTATTCTATGACTCTCTGGTGGCTATGCAGATGGCTCTGAACGCAGGAGAAATTGATGCGATAAGCCTGCCTGAAGATGTCGGCGAATATTTTATGAACGTCAACAGCGGCTACAAAATAGTGTCGATAGTGCGCACACTGCCTTCATCTCTTTCATTCGGCTTCAGGAAAGATGATGACCCTGCATTGAGAAACAGTTTCAACGAGGCTCTAATGTCAATGAAAGCTGACGGAACTCTTGCAATTCTTCAGGACAAGTACATAGCTGAACCTGGAATTGACGAGCCTGAGCCTGTGGAGTTCAGAGAGTTCGAGAACGTAGACAGGAAAGTGAAAGTTGCTGTTACTGGAGACCTTCCGCCTATTGATTTTGTTGCGGCGAACGGGAAGCCTGCCGGTTTCAACACTGCTGTACTTGCAGAGATTGCGAAGAGGCTGAAAATTAATGTCGAACTTGTGGATATCGAATCGGGTGCGCGTGCTGCTGCATTGGCTTCTGGAAGGGTAGATGCGGTATTCTGGTTCCAGTTCCATAAAGATGCAGAAAAACAGGCTGATGTTCCTGAAGGTGTAGTGCTTTCGGAGTCGTATTACAGCTGGAATGAGATACTCAATATAGGGAAGAAGTAATCCTGCCGTTTGAACAAGCAATGAATACACGCCCTCCTGATAATCTTTCGGGAGGGTTTTGTTATAATTCAGCCCATAAATCACAGGAGGCATAAAATTTTAATGGCAGATTACGAAGTCAAGGACATGAATTTGGCAGAACATGGCCAGAAGAAAATTGATTGGGCGTGGCAGTATATGCCCTCGTTACAGTTCAGCTATAACAAGTACAGGGACGCACAGCCCTTCAAAGGTGCAACAATCGCGGCATGTCTTCACCTTGAGGCCAAAACCGCAAACCTCCTCATCACCCTTCGCAAACTCGGAGCACGTGTAGCAGCCTGCGGAAGCAACCCCCTCTCCACTCAGGACGACATCTGCGCTGCCCTCGCCAAAAACGGCGTGAATGTCTACTCACATCGCGGAATGTCTACCGATGAATATTTCGGATATGTCCGCAAAGTCTTGGCCTACAAGCCCAATGTCATAGTTGATGACGGAGCTGACCTCGTTGCTACTGTACATCAGGAAATGCCAGAATTAATCCCAGACATTCTCGGAGGCTCTGAGGAAACTACTTCAGGTGTCAAACGCCTAAAGGCCATGAACTCGCAGGGTGTCCTAAAATTCCCGATGATTGCTGTGAATGACGCTCTCAGCAAATACCTCTTCGATAACCGTTACGGCACTGGCCAGTCAGTATGGGACGGCTTCATTCGCACAACAAACATGATAGTTGCCGGAAAGACAGTTGTTGTTGTGGGCTACGGCTGGTGCGGCCGCGGCGTTGCAATGAGGGCACAAGGTATGGGAGCGCATGTCATCGTTACGGAGATTGACCCGCACAAGGCATGTGAGGCCCTTATGGACGGCTTCCGCGTTATGAGCATGGAGAAAGCTGCACCGTTAGGCGATATTTTCCTGACACTTACTGGGAACATTCACGTTATACGCAGGGAACATTTCGCACACATGAAGAATGGTGTTGTTTTGGGGAACGCAGGGCATTTCGACGTTGAAATCAGCAAACCTGACCTATCCGCAATGTCTGACCACATGGAGCATCTCCGCGACAACATCGACACTTACGTCATGAAGGACGGGCGCAGGATTAACCTTCTCGGTGAAGGAAGGCTCACTAACCTTGCATGTGCTGACGGACACCCCATCGAGATTATGGACTTGAGTTTCTCGTTGCAGCTTGAGAGCGCACTCCACATCTTCACGCACAAACTTGAACCAGGCCTCTATCCAGTCCCGATGGAAACAGACAGGGCGGTAATGGAGTCAAAACTTGCGGCGTTAGGCATTGAGATTGACGCGATGACTGACGAACAGACTGAATACATGAAAAGCTGGCAGGAGTAATAACGATATGGCTACATTGTTTAAGGACGTATACATTGCAGACGGTTCGCGCGAGAAGGCAGAACGTGTCCACCTTCTTGTCTCAAAAGGAAGAATTGCAGGTATAACTGACGCACGCGAAAATCCTCCAAGTGCCGACAAGATAATCTCTGGCCGCGGAAAGATGGCGGTTATTCCAGGCTTCGTCAACGCACACACTCATGCGGCAATGACACTTTTGCGCGGACTTGGCGAGGAAGCACCATTAATGGAGTGGCTGCAAAACAAAATCTGGCCTGTTGAGGAAAAACTGACACCCGAATATATCTATTGGGGAACTCTCTCTGCAATGCTTGAGATGTTATCGACAGGGACAACATGCTTTGCCGACATGTATTTCGAGATGGAGCGTGTTGCTGAGGCAGTATTGGGCGCAGGAATGAAGGCGGCGTTATGCAGGGGGATTACGGCAGGCGAACCTGGAAAAATTGAGCGTTCAATCCAGAACAACATCGGGCTTGCGGAGAAGTATCACGGCCGCGAAGGGCTAATCACAATACAGCTAGGGCCTCATGCACCATACACAGTACCGTTTGAGGCCATGAAGGAGATTACGGGGGCGGCAAAGTCTCACGGCTTAGGGGTACACTTCCACTTCTTAGAGACTGAGGGCGAACTCAACAACTTAGGCACTGCCCCTGTGAAGTACCTCAATGATACTGGGCTTCTCGGAGTGCCGTATCTTACGCTTGCACATGCGGTGTACCTTGACCCGAAAGCTGATATTCCGTCAGCAAACGTTACGCTTGTTCACAATCCTTCCAGCAACCTCAAACTCGGAAGCGGGGTTATGCCTTTACCTGCGTGGATTGAGCGGGGCTATCCTGTTGCGTTGGGAACGGACGGAGCATCAAGCAACAACCGCCTGGACATGTGGGAGGAAATGAGGACTGCTGCGCTGCTTCACAAGGGCGTGAACAGAGACCCTGTATGCGTTACGGCTCTTGATGTTCTGAGAATGGCAACGTATGAGGGTGCTAAGGCATATGGTTTCTCGCAGAAAGGAATGATACGCGAGGGTTGGTTTGCGGATTTGGTGCTTGTGAACCTCGACAAGCCTCACTATATCGGTGTGAACGAGGAGAATTTGGCGGCGTATATCGTGTATGCTGGAAGTTCTGCGGACGTTTCGGGAACGATGGTTAATGGCAGGTGGCTTTACAGGAACGGCGAATATCCCACGCTTGACAGTGAGGAGATTGTGCAGAAGGCTCATGAGGCCAGAGAAGCGATAACGCGCTGACATCAAGAATACTTTGTCCCTCTCCTGGCGTTAAAGGGGAGGGATTTATGCTAAAATACAGTGCATTCACGAAAACTTCATAAACAGGAGGCTAAAATTATGCGTAGAAGTTTGGTTGCCCTTTTGGGAATTGCATTACTTACGTGCGTTCCTGCATGGGCAGATTATGACGTAACAGTCCCGCACGTAATAGTCAACCAGATATACGGCTCTACAAACGGCAATATATCTCACAGCTTCATCGAATTGTACAATCCCACGAGCGAAACTGTGAACCTTGAAGGCTGGGCTGTGCATTACAGATCCTCAAAATCAGGCCCTGACTCAGGCGACTGGGTAAAGACGGATCTTAGCGGTGAAATTCCCTCGCATTGTTCATACTTGCTGCTAGGCGCGGCGGATACCAAATATACAGGAACTGACAAAACCCTGTCAAAATACGACAAATTACTTAC
>CALAUZ010000061.1 GCA_937892105.1 uncultured Fretibacterium sp.
TCATGAGAATAATAAAAGCCCATAAAATACAACAAAAACACAAATTTGAACCCGGAAAAATAATAAAATTGAGGCCATCGGATGTTTTGATCATGGAAGGTATACACGGTTTGAACGACAGAATTTTAAAAATGATTCCTGATGATTCGCGTTACGGAGTTTTTGTCTCGCCGTTGACTGGAATTTGTATAGATCCTCATAACAGAACGAGCACCGGCGATAATAGATTATTACGGCGTTTGATTCGAGATTACAGGACGCGGGGGAAATCTGCTCAGACCACGCTTGAAGTTTACCCGAAAGTTTTAAACGGAGCAAAAAAATATATTTTTCCTTACAGAAATCGAGCTGATGCAATTTTTAATTCTGCGTTGCCTTATGAATTAGGAGTGTTGAAGCCGTATGTAGAGCCGTTATTACATACAGTTGATGAAAATTCTCAAGTTTTTAGCGAGGCATTAAGATTATTAAATATTTTGAGGTTTGTGCCTTCGTTAAATAATGACGGTATTCCAAATAATTCAGTTATACGCGAATTTATCGGGGGTAGCTGTCTTGACGTATAAGTTATAATTTGGTCAAATTTTTCATAGAAGGAGTTTTCTCTTATGAGAACTAGAAAATTCTTGTGTGCAGTGTTGTTGCTGCTTATGTTTACCGCGGGAGCTTTTGCCGCAAACAAGCCTGCTGAAGTTCACGGAGGAATGCTGCGTTATCTCGGCACTACTGAGGAAGCATTCCAGAAGAGTATTGATGATCTGAACGGAATAATGCGAGTATCTATGATGGGTGTAGGCTCAAGGAAACATGCCGCTGAAGTGCTGGAGATGCTGAAAGTCTTTCGGGAGAACCGCTATGTAGTTACATTCTTCGACTCGCTTACGTCTATGCTTATGGCCATGAATGCGAACAGGGTCGATGAAATTTCCCTGCCTGAGAGCACGGCAAGGTACGTGATGAAGAATGACTCCGAATACAAAATCCTCTTCACGCTCCGTATGCCCAGCGCAATAGCTTTCGGCTTCAGAAATGACAGCACAGCCCTGCGCGATGAGTTCAACACTGTAATTGAAAGCATGAAGTTTGACGGGACACTGAAGGAGCTTGAGGCTAAATATATCGGTAATGGGGCAAACTTCCAGTCTAATGCTGTGGGCTTCGAGAATTTCCCCGATGCTGACACAGTAAAAGTAGCTGTTACAGGTGATATGCCCCCAGTGGATTATGTCAGTGAAAATGGCAGCGCGGCAGGATACAACACTGCTGTAATCTCAGAAATCGGCAAGCGTCTAAAGAAGAATGTCGAGATAATCAGCATTGAGTCAGGGGCGAGGTCTGCTGCTTTGACTTCGGGGCGTGCTGACGTAATATTCTGGTACAGGACGACAGAGGGCGTAGAGTTCCCCGAAGAAATCAAGGTAGAGGACAACCCTGTCAACAAAATAATCTCAGACGTTACTGAAGGAGTAATTCTGTCCAAGCCTTATTACAGCTGGGAGAATGTAGTTTTCCTCACGAAGTAGACTGAACACGCCTAGACATTCAGGAATATATAGACGATTTTGAGCCGTTAATCATTGAGCTTGTGAAATTGCTTTAGGTTGACGGCTTTATTTGTATCGAGCTGTAAATATATTATAATTCTCCGCAAAATACATAACGAAAAGGAGTTCATAACCTCATGACGAGAAAAGCAGCATTACTCGCGATACTCTTTGCAGTGATATTAACATCAGCCTCACTTGCCGCACCCACTCCACCCTCAAAAGGACAGTGGGCATTCCCTCTCGAAAACACTCTAAGGCTCTACGACAAGGCAGATAACAATTCGGACTACATGGAAATCGACATGCCGCAAAAATGGATAAGTGTTCCAAGCGCAGTTAGAGACCGCGACAATTATCTGTGGTACAAGGTCAAAGTTGACGGCCAGAACGGCTGGCTTCCGCAGAATGGAATACGCCTCAAAATGGGCGGCAAAAGCAAATCCGCCTCGAACGTCTACAAAACCTACGTTAAGGCCCGGCAGAAAGTCATGAATAAGCCTGGCAAATGGTCATCAAGTACTGACGGCAACATAACAACTTACACGACAGACGGCGGTGAGTTCAGGGTTATACGGAACGGAAAGAGGGTTGAAGATATATACTTCAGCGCGGACAGTGCCAGAATATGCCGAGAAATGCTTGGTATTGACCTCATAGATTTTTCACAGCCCGAAGTCAGAAGCAAGCTCGGTACTCCCACAATGCGCGAAACCCCAGCAAATGATCCGGATATGAGTGTACTGTCATTCGAGCTTCCAGACAGGAATATAACGCTATCCATTACTGAGAGGCGTTATGATGGCGACAAAGACGGAACAGTTATAGGCGTTGAGCTTTATGCGGGAGCGACAGGAGAACCGGAGTATTAACGCTTGGAATTTGCGCTGATTTTATGCCTTGCCGCAACACTTGACGCAATA
Organism: uncultured Fretibacterium sp.; assembly: GCA_937892105.1. Next base: position 2,468 of record CALAUZ010000061.1, read on the forward strand.
TTCGGAGACCCCCGCAGCATTCCTCACCCAGTAAGGCTCATAGGCAGGGCAATAACCTTCTGGAACAATATATTCTTCAACGATACTAATTCGTTCATAAGGGGCCTCGCTGTAGTGTTTATGACGCTGACGACAACGGGGCTTTTTGTTTTGGGCATATTTTATCTTTCAGGCTGCAATATTCTCGTTCATGTTTATATGCTGTATTCGGCTCTTGCATGGAGGGATCTCAAGGACGAAACATTGCCTGTATTTCTCGCAATGCTGAAACATGACCTGCCCAATGCACGCAAATATCTGGCTTATGTTGTTGGACGCGATACATGCCGCCTCAACGAAACCGAAATTACCCGTGCTTTAATCGAGACCATTGGGGAAAATTCCATTGATGGTGCAATATCAGTAATATTCTTCGCAACTCTGGGATATGCCGTAAATCGTTCGTTCGGAATGTGTATGGCTGTGTGGATCTTCAAGGCTTCAAGCACACTGGACTCCATGCTGGGTTATGAGGCTTTGGGAAGTTACGGGACACCATCGGCAAGGCTTGATGACATTCTCAACTTCTTACCGGCAAGGTTAGGCGGAATAATAATCGTTCTTGCAGGAGGATTAATGGGCTGTAATATGCGTGATGGTTTCAGAGTATTCATGATGGACAGGCTGAAACATTCAAGCCCAAACAGTGCGCACGGAGAGAGTGCTTTTGCTGGGGTACTGGGCATAAGGCTTGGAGGGGGAGCGTATTACGATGGGAAGTTCGAGGCCCGGCCATTCCTGAATGAAAATGCTCATGAACCGGCAATGTCTGATATTCTGAGGGCATGGAGGCTTCTTGACGTGTCATGCTCACTGTCCATACTCGTGGTAATATTATTTTTATGGACAATATAATTCACGGTGCTAACCCCGAAAAACTCTATCACGCTTTCAACATTCCAATTCCAGGAAAAATTATCGACTTCAGCACAAACACTAATATTCTTTCATGGCCGGAGATTAAGATTGATGTTGCGTATCTGGCCTCGCATTATCCTGACAATGACTGTACCAGACTTAGGCAGACAATATCGCAAAAAGAGAACATAGACCCTTCACGCATACTTTTCACGAACGGTATTAACGAGGCAATATTCATTCTTTCGAGGCTTTACGGAGATGACACGGCGATAATTCAGCCATGCTATTCGGAATATTCGCGTGCTTTCGGGAATGCAAAAAGCATATTTGGCCTTGAGGACGCAGGACGCTTCAGAAACGTCATAATCTGTAACCCCAATAACCCCACTGGACAATATATTCCTGAATTGTCGAGCGTAATAGCTGCTTGTCCTTACACAATGTTCATCATTGACGAGGCATACATAGACTTTCTGATGAATTGTGAGCCTGAGAGGTTGTGCGATTTTACGAACGTAATAATTCTACGTTCACTCACAAAGATATTTCACCTTTCAGGGGCAAGAATAGGTTATGTTATCGCTGATGAGAATGTCATTGCGGGTATGAAGGAGTGCCAGCCTTCATGGAGTGTTAATGCGTTTGCACAGGAACTTGCGTTACACTTTCTGAACGATGAAGCATTCTATAAGGCAACCCGTAACTTCTACCGCGAAAATACACCTGTATTTATGGAAGGTCTGAGATGTTCTGGATTTGAAGTGATGAATTCGGACGTTCATTACTTTCTGGTAAAGGTTCATGATGATATGGAGATTATACGTTATTTGCTGGGAAAAGGTATTGTTGTCAGGCATACGAGGAATTTTGCCGGGCTTAATGGGAATTATGTCCGTGTTGCAACGTTGTTACCGGAATACAACGAAAAATTTATCACTGAATTGAAACAATATGCTTCCTGAAAAACTTTAGAAGGCTCTTTTTTCCCCCAAAATGATACAATGTTCATTATGAACGGCATAATGATACAGGGAACATCAAGCGGATCTGGAAAAAGTTTCATCGTTACTGGACTATGCAGGCTACTCACAGACATTGGTCTTAACGTCTGCCCATTCAAGTCCCAGAACATGAGCAACAACTCATACACCACTCATGACGGCCTCGAAATCTCCACAGCCCAAGCAGTCCAGGCATATTCAGCGCGTCTCATGCCAGAAGCCTTCATGAACCCCATACTCCTCAAGCCCAGACATGAGCAGTCCTCAGAAGTAATCCTGAACGGCAAAGTATATTCCCCAACGACAGAAGGTTACAGGGAATTTTCGCAGACTATTGGGATTGATGCGGTACGTAAGGCTCTCAGGCACATTCGCGGCAACTTTGAGGCGGTAATCATCGAGGGTGCAGGAAGTCCGGCGGAAATAAACCTCAACGCAACCGAAATCGTCAACATGCGTATAGCACGTGAGGCAGATGTTCCTGTTATACTTGTTGCTGACGTTGACAGAGGAGGCTCTCTTGCTTCAGTTGCAGGGACGCTAGAGCTTTTGGGACACGACAGGGAGCGCGTGAAAGGGATAATCTTCAACATGTTTCGCGGCGATATGGCACTCTTCAGGGACGCTGTAACATGGACTGAGAATTACACGGGCGTTAAAGTGATTGGAGTTGTACCGTTCATAAAGAGCGTTAATATCCCCGATGAGGACAGCCTGAACCTCACCGAATATCATTCTGACGCTCCCAGAGGCATCACGATAGGCATTCTTAAATTCCCAAACATCGCCAACTTCAGCGAATTTTCCCCTTTTGCCCATGAGTCTGACGTGTCAACTATCTATGTTGATGAGAATATCGCTGTCAGTAAGCTTCATTGCTTTGATGCTGTCATACTTCCTGACACGAATAATATTACAGAGGCCGGAAAATGGCTTTATTCTTCAGGTATCGGCGAATTTCTGCGGGGCTTTGAAGGTTTCATTTTCGGAACAGGGGGCGGCTTCGGGCTTCTGTCGGACAACGTTGGCGGGTGCTTCTGTTTTGACGGCCGGAAAGGGGAGAATGTCCCTAACGATTTTCGGGTCTCAGGCACGAACTTTAACAGGATATTCAGCAACGACAATTTCCGAACTATGTGGCTGAACAGTATACGGCGGTCAAAAAATTGCGGCGAACATGGCATTACTGACACGCGCACCGCAAATGATAACTCCTACAATGAAATTGCCCGAATACTGTCTCAATGCCTCGACATCGAATACATACTCAGGCTAATATGCAGCTAACTCGCCATGAAGACACCATGCCTCAGCCTCAGTAACCCTTACTTTCAGGAACTTGCCTAACATTGTACTGTTTCCAGGAAAAATTACTACCTTGTCGCTTGGAGTTCTTCCCTGCAACAACCCTTCACCTTTTGGCGCAACATCATCAACAAGAACCTCGAACACTTCGCCCGAAAGTGCCTGGTTTATGCCCAGCGTTATACTGTCCTGAAGCTCGTTAAGCCGTGCAAGCCTCTCAAGCCGTAATTCAGGCGGCAAAGCTCCTTCCATTGTTGCGGCGGGAGTGCCATCACGTTCGGAATATGCTGCGCTGTGAACAAGGTCAAAGCGTACCTCTTTAAGCATGTTCATGGAGTCGTCAAAGTCCTGCTCAGTCTCGCCGGGAAAACCTACGATTAGGTCTGTGGTCAGTCCCAAACCAGAAACTTTACCGCGTATCATTTTTACTTTTTCGATGTATTCCTCGCGGGTGTATTTGCGGTTCATGAGGTGAAGTATTCTTGTGCTTCCTGACTGTACGGGCAGGTTAAGCGATGGACAGACGGTTTCTTCTTCCGCCATGACATCGGCAATTTCCGGTGTGAAGTCCTGCGGCAATGATGTTACGAACCTTACACGCCTTATCCCGTCAAGCCTCGCAACATTCCGCAGTAATCCCGCAAAGTTTAAGCCGATATCCTTCCCGTAACTGTTGACGTTCTGTCCCAACAATGTAATCTCCTTAACGCCGTCATCAATTAGCATTTTGCATTCATCGAGTACATCATCAGGTTTTCTCGACACAAAACGCCCCCTTACATACGGAACGATACAGTATGTGCAGAAGTTATCGCAGCCATGAGCTATCGTAACATATGCCTTGTACCTGTTCTCGCGTTTAATGGTTATGTTGTCAGCGTCAAAGTCCAGAGCGTGAAACTCTTTCGGGTCATCATCGAGGATATTTATGCGTGATTTTGGGTGAGAATGTATTTGTTCTATTGCATCGGGAAGCAGGCCGATGTGTCTTGGCCCGGCAACAAGCCTGACATAAGGGAAACGGTTTAATGCTTTCTCCCCTATCCTCTGGGCAATGCAGCCTGTGAGCGCGACTAACGGTCTGTGATCCTTCTTCCATGATACGTCATACAGTCCCAGTTCGCTCCATACTTTCTGTTCGGCCTTAGCCCTTACGCTGCAACCTGTAATCATGACAACATCAGCATCATTTTCCGGGACTTCCTTCCAGCCCCTTGAACATAACACTGTCCTAACTCTGTCAGCGTCATAGACATTCATCTGGCAGCCGTAGACTTTAACGCAGAATGTTTTTTCTCCCGCCATTACTCCGCAAAGAACCTCGCAAAAACTTCATCGACATAGCGAAGGTAAAAGTCATTATTGAACAGTGTCTTCAGTCTGTCAGGGTCAACTCTCTTCATTCTCTCATCACTGAGCAGAAGATCCAGAAACGCAACACCGCTTGAAGCCGTCTTCATAGCGTTCTCCTGAACGATAGTATATGCTTCCTCGCGGGATAATTTCAGTTCGTCAAGAAGGAAAGTTAATACCCTCTGGGAATACACAAGGCCGTTAGTCTGGTTTACGTTGTGCTTCACTCTGGATTCATCGACAACAAGACCGCGCAAAATCTTCGTCATGCTCCTTACCATGAACGCCGCAATGTTGAAAGCGTCCGGCCAGATTACGCGTTCGGTTGATGAATGCGATATATCCCTTTCGTGCCACAGTGCAATGTTCTCCATTCCAGTCAAAGCATAACCGCGCAGTAATCTTGACATACCGCAGATACGCTCACATTTCACGGGGTTACGTTTGTGCGGCATTGCTGATGAACCCTTCTGACCCTGCCCGAAAGGTTCAAAGGCTTCACGGACTTCTGTGCGCTGAAGGTTGCGTATTTCCAGAGCCATGCGTTCCAGAGTGCTTCCCATAATTGCGAGGGCATTCAACACTCCTGCATGTCTGTCGCGCTGAAGTATCTGGTTCGAGACTTTTGCGGGTTCAAGCCCTAAGAGTTCGCAAACTCTGGCTTCAAGTTTGGGATTGCACATGGCATAAGTCCCTACAGCACCTGAGATTTTGCCAGCGGATACATCTTTGCGTGCATATTCGAGCCTTCCTTTGTCGCGGAGGAGTTCGGCGTGCCAATTAAGGAATTTCAGTCCCAATGATGTAGGTTCTGCGTGAATACCGTGAGTTCTGCCTATTGTGGGGAGGTGCTTGTACTTTTTTGCGAGGTCTGCGACAACATCATCGAGTTCGACAAGTGCGTTAATGATTATGTCCAGAGAGTCGCGGAGCATTATGGAGCTTGCAGTGTCGAGTATGTCGCTTGATGTCATTCCCAAATGCAAATATCGTCCGTTTGCCCCGATGTTTTCGGCGACTGCGCTGACGAAAGCAACAACATCATGCTGTGTTTTCTTCTCTATTTCCTGGACGCGTTCAACCGTGAAACTTGCATGAGCCACGATATCTTCGAGAGCTTTTTCGGGTATTCTTCCCTGCTCACACCATGCCTGACATACTGCAAGTTCAACATCAAGCATGACTTTAAGCCTGTTATACTCGTCCCATAAAGAGGCTATATCACGCTCTGAATAACGTTCTATCATGAATGAAATCTCCGATACTGATAAATTTTAGTGATGCTGGAAATTTTAATTGCGTGTCAATTCTCCGTCAAGGTTGTATAAATCGGCACATTTTAGTGTAAAATAAGCTAAATTTTTCCTAGAGGAGCGATTTATTTTGCGGAGGGTACTTCTTTCTTGTCTCGTAATAATTCTGGTGGTCAATGTTTCCTGCGGGCGTATTCATGCATCTACAGGAAGCAACACGGGAATTACAGGATTATGGGAATACCCTACTGCTGAGATGCCTAGAGATGGTGAAGGACGCTTCGGTTACACTAAGGCTACTCCTTATGGATATTATTTCCTGGATCTTGCATGGCTTCCGTGGTTCGAGATAAACGCAAGGTTCACCACATTCAACTCCCTGAACGTCAGCCCTACAAGCAGAATAGGCTATAAGGAGAACGTTGGCGGACGGCGTTACATGGACAAATCAATCGACCTCAAAGCAATACTCTGGCACAGCAAAGACCCTCAGAACTGGATAATCCCCTCAATAGCACTTGGCATAATGGACATGATGGGTACTGAACTCATGAAGTCGCATTACGTTGCGGCAACATGGCGTTACAAAAACATTGCGGCAACAATAGGCTATGGTTCCGACAGGCTTAACGGTGTATTCGGCGGCATAGAATGGGACGTAACCGACTGGCTGACGTTCAAGGCAGAATACAGCCCGCTGGATTACGCGCAAGATAAGGCAGGAAGCAGCAGGGTACTCAGAAAGTTACCCTCAAAGAAATACAATGCCGGAATAGTCCTGAAAACTCCATGGGGTCTTCAGGGTTCAGTGAGTTACCAGCGAGGAGATGAATGGGTTTTCTCAATCTCACAGCGTATAGACCTCAAAGGGCCGTTTATCGGGAATGCTTCCAAGAAATACGATGCTCCCGGCGCGTCAAGATGTCCTGACTGGAATTATGCAGAATCTCATGACTTAATCGTGCGCATAAAATCTGGGCTTGAAGAATATGTTAGGGTTCGTGATGTTGAGGCAAAACTGGAAGACGCTGAAGACGGACACAGGCTGACACTTTCCTACGAGAATTACGGGTATTCATCACATGCTGAGGCAATGATGAGAATATTAGTTGTTCTCGCCGCAGTAATGCCTGAGACTGACGAGTTAGTGTTAATCCACAAGAATGCTGGAATACCTGTCGTAAAAGCTACCTTTCCAGGCACATTGTTATTCGACATAAGATCGCATTCCCTCAGAGATGATGATGACCCTATACACAGCGCGGTATTTGAGTGGGCGAGCAAAGACGTTGAGAACCCCGATGCTTCGGTACTCCAAGAGAAAGCAAGGCATGAGTTCAAAGCAATGCTGGTATACGAACCTCGAATAGACCAAACTTTAAGTGAAGCATATATGGACAGGCTGAATATTGACGCTGTATACACAGGGCGTTACTCTAACGGTTGGGGTTCAGTGCTTGACGTGCGCTTCCCAATATACAACAATGTAGACACGAGAGACATATTCGGTCTGTGGTGGGAGAAAGACCTCAATGACGAGATACGCTTGCAGAAAGCGGCAATGCTCTACGCCAACAGGTTTGGGAAGGAGAGCAGGGCATGGATTTTTGGCGAGGCTGGCTGGCTCGATGAGGAATGGTTTGGCGGAAACTTATGGCTCAGGTACTACGGCAAAAATGGACGCTGGTGGATAGGTGCGCGTCTTGCGGCAATGCATGACAGAGACCCCTACTCATTTGGTGGTCTTACTGATGGAAGGCTGACATACAGAGGCGGCAGAGTGTATGACATTGCTGAAGATGATGAATGGAGATATTCTGAGTGGATACAGGCGGGCTATAATATTCCCGACTTTGATATTGATGTCCAGGCTGAATATGGAAAGTACGCAGACGATGATAAGGGCTGGAAACTCTCGGTTACAAGACACTGGGACGATACAGCATTGGGCTTCTGGTACATCAAGACGGACATAACTGTTCCTAACAGGGATTATACCAAAGCAGGAGTTCACATGGAACTTCCAGCCGAAAAATGGTTCGGTTCATGGTTCGGAAATTCCAGCTCTCATATATGGGAACAGAACACTCTGCTTCATTCTACGTGGCGTATGCATTCAGGCCGCGAGGGAGGTGTAATAAGAACTCCTGAACGAATGATGAGCCAGCTTCGACCGATCTCAATGAAGAAGAACGTTGAGAAGCTGCTCCGTGATTACTGCTCATACGGTGATGACGCAGAATCCGAAAGCGATAAAGAAGTAACCAGCATACTTGGTTACATATTCCGTAAATAGATTAAAGGCATCAACAATATAACTTTTTGAGGTGATTATATTGAGATTTCGCAGTAAATTCTTCATGGCAGGTTTATTCCTGCTCCTTCTGAGTTCATGTGCATACGGGGCAGACGCAGGCCCGGCAGTGCTTGCTGCACCTTCCCCGCAGAATGCCGCACCGTCTACGCAATTACCTGGACAGACGGGCACGAACAATCGGACGGGAATAAATGCCACCACACAGACTGGAACGGGACAGGATATCTTCACGGACAGTACAGGGGAATTTAGCACTGAGGATACCGCTCCCGGCCTTGAATCTCAGGGGACTACGCAAATGATACAGCCTAATGATATTCCTCTGACAGAGGCCGAAATCAACGAATATTTTGAGCAAATACTTACATCACGTGTAGGCGGAAACCCTATGGGTACATTGTTCCGCAGGCTGCCAAGGTTCGGTATGTCATTCTTCCGTCAGCCTCCGTCAACATATGCTCCGCTTGACAGAGTGCCAGTAACTCAGGATCACAGGATAAGCGTTGGCGATGAAATGACTTTGACAGTATGGGGCATTCCAGAGGAAGGCAACTACAGCTTCATGGTAAACAGGGACGGTATGGCTTCTGTTCCTCGTATCGGCACGGTAAGGCTTGCAGGCTATACTTTTGCGGAAGCTGAAAGGGTTTTGAGTGCCAGGCTCAGTCAGTATTACACAGGCTTTCAGATGAACCTGTCAATGGGCAGGCTTAGTTCTATATTAGTCTACGTTACAGGTAATGCCACTAGGCCAGGCGCATATACTGTTTCATCATTCGCGACGCTGGTTAATGCTCTGATTGCGTCAGGAGGGCCTTCGGGAAACGGGACACTCCGCAAAATTGAGCTAAAGCGCGGCGGAAGGGTTATCTCAGTGTTCGACATGTATGCAATGCTTCTTCACGGCGACAAGAGCCAAGATGTCAGGCTTCAGGACGGAGACGTGATATATATTCCTCCCGTTGGGCCTCTGGTGGGTCTTGCTGGTGAAGTCCACATGCCCAGTATATACGAACTTAACGGCGCAACAAGAGTTCAGGATTTGTTATACATTGCCGGCGGCCTCAACGCACGGACATACAGGGGCAGAATACAGTATTACAGGATATTCGAGCATTCATATGCCAGCGCATTTGAGGGTACTCTGACGGAACTTGAGAATACAGAGCTGAGGGACGGAGATATTCTCAGGCTCTATCCAGTGTTCAGCTACTCATCTAACGTAGTGATTACAGGCTCGCTGATGAATCCTGGAATGTATGCAATAATACCTGGACAGACAAGATTATCAGAGATTATCGAGCGTGCTGGAGGACTTACCACTACCGCAGCGGATATAGCAGAAATCACCCGTGTAACGCCTACGCTTAACGGCCCTCAGAATGAACGCTTTACGGTAAACATAGCACAGGCATTGCAGGGCGACCCCATGAATAACATGACCCTTGAAGCAAACGACCAGATAACCGTCATGATTATTCCCTACTGGAAACAGCAGATACGCGTAACGATTGCCGGAGAAGTCGTGAGGCCAGGCAGTTATTCTATGTTCGCAGGCGAGAAGCTATCAGACCTGATAGAACGTGCGGGAGGGTTCACGCCACGAGCATTCCTAAGAGGAGCAATGTTTACGCGTGCTAGCGTTGCGGTACAGCAGCGTGCAGCTCTGAATCGAATGGCTGACCAGATGGAACGTGATTTGCTTCAGTCAATGCAAAACACTGCCAGCGGTGCGGGAACTACGAATGCATCGGCTCTTAATGCTGAGTACAGAAGACGGCGTCAACTCATCAACAGCCTTCGTGAGATCGACATCATGGGAAGAGTAATCACGAAGATTGACACTCCAAACAACATACGCAATACAGCATGGGATTATACGCTGGAGGACGGCGATACGCTGACTATCCCGGATACTCCCCTTACTATCAACGTTATGGGCGCAGTTTACACATCATCTACTCATATTTACCGTTCTGACATGGGCATAAACTCCTACATCAGCGCGGCAGGAGGAGCGGTAAGGAGTGCTCATAAACGCATGGTGTATCTCCTCAAGTCTGACGGCACAACGCTGAGGCTGACCAGAAATACGGCCATGCTTTCGTCAAAACAGTGGACAGCACCAAGAGGCTACTCCGCGAAGATTGAGCCGGGAGACACAATAGTAGTGCCCGTGAAGTACATAGACAGGCAGCCTGTGGAGTCCTTCAAAGATGCTGTTGATATAATCTACAGAGTTGCGGTTGCCGCCGGCGTAATCATTAATGCTATGGACTAGGGAGGAATATTTGCCGTGAAAAAGTTTGTCCTCGCGTTGTTCATGGTACTTTGCTTTGCCTGCGTGTCATATGCCGCAGTGAAGTACGAGTATAAAGTTGTCCCGTTAGGTTCGCTGACTTCCCTACAGAAAAGCAAGGAAGCCGCCTCCAGGACAGCTCAGGTTGAGGCTCTCCTCAATCAGCACGGTGAAGAAGGCTGGGAGATTGCCGAAATTTTCGCTGTCAGAACAACTTTTGACCCTAACGTCTTCTTCGTGATTATGAAGCGTCCCATGAATTAGCTTGACGTAACAGGATTTTGCGCTAAAATATCTGTGTTTTCGGGACGTAGCGCAGTCTGGCTTAGCGCATCTGCATGGGGTGCAGGGGGTCGGAGGTTCGAATCCTCTCGTCCCGACCATAAACCAGAAAATAACATTGAGGCTCTTGCAGTAAAATGCGAGGGTCTCATTTTTTCTGCATGATATGCTATAATCTTCCACGTTTCACAACCCTGCCTCTAGCCGTTACGCACAGGACTGGAGGCCATTAGTCCAAAGGGAGGAGGTGCAGAGAAGTGCGAAAGTATGAAATGCTTGTCATTCTTGACGCAGGTAACGAAGCCCAGAGTGAGGAAATCTCCAAAATTGAGGAGGTAATAGGCAATCTTGGCGGCACTGTGTCAAAGTCAGACGTGTGGGGCAAACGCGCCCTTGCTTACCCAATCCGCAAGAAAACTGAAGGATATTACGTTCTGTTCACGTTCGAGCTTGAGCCTTCACAGACGTTTGAACTTAGGCGTATATTGGGTCTGCGTGCGAATGTTTACCGCCAGTTAATGATAGTTCTTGACGACTAGGAGGGAGCTTTGGCATGAGAGGTTTTAACCGCGCCATTATTGCAGGAAATTTAACGCGAGACCCTGAAGTCAGGTACACGGTCAACAAGAAAGCATATGCAAGATTTGCTGTTGCCGTCAATAGCCGCTGGAGGAACGCTAATGGTGAAATGCAGGAAAATACTGAATACATCAATGTCGCAGCATGGGGAGCATTAGGCGAAACCTGCGGAAAATACCTGAAGAAGGGAAGCCCCGTACTCATTGAGGGACGTATACGCACTGGAAGCTATGACGCTAAAGATGGTTCCGGCAAGAGGTACATCACGGAAGTTGTTGCTGACAACATGATAATGCTCGGTTCACGCGAACAGTCAAACTCAGACGGCTATCCAGGCTCAGGCTATCAGGCATCAGGCGGAAACGATTACGGTTCAGCGGGAGGATATATTCCCAGCGATGAGGATTTCGGCAAAAGCATAGGAGAAAGCGGATTTGGCGGCGGAGGATTTCAGCCCAATTTCGCAGACGATAGTAACGGCATGTCAGGAAGTTCAAACGACAGTGATATACCGTTTTAGAGACACTACAAGCAAAGGAGGAATTTACACAGAATGAACGAGCGCGAAAACGAAACACGCGAAAACAGAACCAGCTCCCCAATGAGGAATGGTGCAAACAGCGGAGGGCTTCGCAGAGGTTCATCGAGACGCAGGCCAAAGTTCTGCTATTATTGCGTTGAGAAACAGGAACATGTTGACTACAAGGACGTTGAGAAACTCCGTAAGTACATCAGTGAGAGAGGGAAAATCATTCCACGCCGCGTAACAGGAAATTGCGCAAAACATCAGAGGCTTCTCACTGAGGCCATCAAGCGCGCAAGGTATATGGCACTTCTGCCCTATTCTCTCGACTAATTCAGATCATGAAGAAGATAATTCCCTGCGTTTTCATCACTTTAGCCCTGATGCTCGCAGGGAGTTTTTTACCCGTCATAGGGTTCATCGGTCTGGTATTGTGTCCATTGCCGCTTGCCGTATTGGGCTGCCTTGAGGGTCAGCGCAGTATGAGCGTTGCGGAACTTATGGTTGAGGCCACATTGTTCCTCGCTGTATCACCGTCATTGGCCGTGTACTTCCTGATAGGCTGCGCACCTGTCTCAGCCGTAATCTTCATGCTGTCCCGCGAAGACTTCAGGGAAGCAAAGAAATTTACGGGCGGTGAAAGCCTCCTCATTTGCACAGGGGCAAGCATAGCATTCAAGGTTATACTGTTGGCGGCGTTCTGGTTCTTCACGGGGAGAAACATACTGTTCCCCAATGCCTCGCAGATGAACATCATCATGTCCCAGCTCTATGGAGACCAGCCCGAACTCATGGCCGCATTGTCTCAGGTTCTCGCTGTATTCCCACACCTTCTGCCGTCAATGCTCGTGATTTATGCAGGAGTTGAGGCGTACCTGAATTACTCGATGTGTTATTCCCTGACACGAAAGATTTTACCGGCCGCTAAGAATTTCCCGCCAGAGTTACCAGCTTTCACGATGTGGAGATTTCCGGTGTCGTTATTGATGGCTTCTGTGGCAGGGCTGTTATTCGGGTGGCTGGTAGACATAGATGAATGGTTCACGGGCGCAATGTTCGTGATGAATTTGCAGATTATCGTGAATATCATAATGTTCATTCAGGGATTGTCGCTGGCATTCTGGATAATGGAGGGCTTCAAGCTCAGGAAGGGAACGAAAATTGGAATATGCTTTGTCCTTTCGATACCGTTCTTTTGGCCTTGGCTCATTGTAATTGGTATGTCGGATATGGCACTTAACCTTAGAGAAAGGGTGAAATTCTCCAATAAAAATTAAAGCCTCATAAAATCTTGCCGAATAATAATCAATGTACACCCAAATTTTCACAATATAATCACAGTAATTTAGTATTTAATACATCTTTCCTGCGAGGTGCATAGTTTCATGGGCGATAATATCAAGGGAGCAATATTGTCTCCGGGATCAGTTTTCACTCCGGCTTCAACTTATGACGAGGTTAAAGCGGCTGAATATATGGCCAGACTTCTGCGGGCTGACCATGTTTACACGACTGCAAGCGATTTCTATCAATACATATCAGCACTTTCATTAAGGCTCAAGCCAATTCTTCAGGCCGTGCTTAGCGGCCTTAGACACGCTGGAAATAACATAGAAGTAAGCAAAGCCATAAACTTTGCCAGAGACGCTATGAACTGGAGTGAGTCTATGCTCGAACGGGATTTCAATGACCTTGCACTGGAACACCCCGTAGCAAGACCGCTGATAGTCTCTCATTGCCTCTCCGTTTGCGAGAATATCTCAAAGAAACAGGCTAAAGATACTAAGAATTACGAGATGGCACAAGAGCATTTCAAAAACATTTTTGGCCTCACCAGCACAGCATATAAAGTTCTGGAAATGATATACGTAACATCACCGCATTATTTCATAGAATACCTACGCGATATTATGAAAATCTGGAACCCTAAAGAACGCAAAATACTCTCATGTGCTTTAGGCGATACAGCCACTGAGGTTACAAATGCGATTGATGAATTGAAATCATGTCAGCTTATCGAAGAAAATGAATATCATAATGGCAGAATTGATTTTGAAGTAACAGGCGCGGCACAGAGGATATTCGACTTTCCAGAGGAAGACCCCGGCGAGTTCTTCTGCGGTTCTCTCAGGGGAGATATACTCCCTCTCGACACTTTCAGCATAGACAGAGATGAACTTGAACACGTCAAACGCCTCCTCACGTCTGACACAGAAGCCCCCATACACATCATAATCTACGGCCCTCCTGGAACTGGAAAGACAACTTTCGCAAGAAGTCTGGCGCATGAGCTTGGGTTAAGGGCATGGACTGCCAACACTATGGAAGACGACGCACATAGGGACAGAACATCATCGGTTGTAGCGTGCCTTAATATAGTCAGGAGGAACAAGGGTACATTTGTTGTAGTTGATGAGGCAGAGAAGATACTCGACACATCAATAACGGAAAATGATGACGCTAAAGACAAGTCATGGCTCAATATACTTCTTGAGAAACCTAATCAGAGAGTAATATGGATAACTAATCATGTGGATCATATTCACCCTGCTGTTCTGAGAAGATTTACGTTCAGCATTTTCTTTGGTTCTCCGGGACGAAGGGAACGCGAGAAACTTCTCACAGGCATAATCTCAAGACATAATGCAGAAAACTATTTCACTCCCCCGAAAGTCAAGGCATTGGCAAAAAATTACGAGGTTCCTGCGGCGGTAATCGAAAATTCCATAAGGCAGGCAGAGTTTCTGGGCTGTAACGAAAGCGATTTTGCTACGTCAGTCGAACGCTCAATAAAAGCATATACCACACTAATGCGCGGCGGTCAAAAAATTTTGCACAGGGCTGGAGATGAGGTCAAAGGGTTCACGATTGAGGGTATTACCCTTGACGGCGGTGCTGTGTCGGACTTGATGGAACGTTGCAGAAGGGCTGATGAGGCCATGAGGGACGCAAATTTTGAACTTGAGGGAGGCTGCGCAACTATGCTGTTTTACGGGCCTCCTGGAACGGGCAAGACCGCACTGGCGCGTCATATTGCCCACGAACTCGACAGGGAATGTATCATTAAGAGGGGAAGCGACCTTAAAGCACCATATGTAGGCGAGACAGAGCAGAAGATTGCAGAGGCTTTCAGGAACGCAGAGGACGAGGGTGCTGTTCTGGTTATTGATGAGGCTGATACGTTCCTTTTTTCGCGTGATATGGCGGCGCATTCGTGGGAGGTCAGCTTTGTGAATGAGTTTCTTGTCAACCTTGAAGAATGCCGGACATTCTGCATTTGCACAACTAACAGGCTCAAAGAATTAGACCAGGCTTCTGTGAGGCGTTTTGCGTATAAGATTGAGTTCGAGTATTCAGGGACACATCAGGTTATGGCATTGTATGAGGCACTTCTTGCCCCGTTATGCTCAGTGCAGCTCTCAAAGAAGCATGAACGTTTGCTGAAATCGCTTAACAGGCTTACACCGGGCGATTTCCATTCGGTGAGGCAGCAGTATAACTCGTTTCTGTCAGACGCTCCTACGGCTACGCATGATGGAATGATTGAGGCTTTGAGGCGTGAGATGTCAATGAAGCACGAGAAGGCTTCGGCGGGTTTCAGGTTTTAGGAGTGAATATTCCTTCCCTTTTCCTGTGTTTCTTCGAGTATAATTCACAGTTGACATACTCCCCTCACCTAAAGGCGGGGATTCTAGCATCAACAACACTGCCTGCAAAAACAGGTCTTACTATGTCTCCGCTAATGGCTGATGCCCCAGCCACTAAAATATTTGTTGCCGCATTTCTGTCCCTATTGTGGTGGGTATGGCAGTGGGGACATTCCCATTCTCTTACCTTCAAATTCTTAACATCGGCGTTCTTATATCCGCAAACATGACATAACTGGCTTGAAGGAAAATACTGTGGCACAAATATTACTCGCGTTCCAAATTTACTGGCTTCATACTCCAATATTTTCACGAAGCTGTAGAAGCCTAAACTATGGATTTTCCTGCCCCATATATGTGCCATACCTTTTAGGTTCAACGTTTCAAGACATATACAGGCATATTGTTCACAAAGTTTTCGGGCTGTCTTAAAATGAAAATCATTACGTTGATTACTAAGTTTGCGATACGCTCGTGCTAAGTCTTTCCTCGCTCGTTCTCGGTTATTTGAGCCTTCATGCTTCTTGGATAAGTTACGGCTTTTCTTACGGATTATCTTTATGTTCTCCATGAAAAAATCTGGGGAGCTTATATCCTGTCCATCTGAGCATGTTAGAAATGTTTTCAGCCCAAAGTCTAAACCGACGCTGTTACCTGTTCGTGCCTCAACTGGTTCATGCTGTACATCACACACTAGATAGACGTATATATCACCCACTGCGTCTCGTTTCACCGTTACTACCTTTACTTGCCCCTGTATTTCACGGGATTTGAAGAATTTATAATATCCTCCGGCCAGTTTTATTACATTTCCAGATATTATCTTCTTTCCGGGCATGTTGTAGCTGAACGATTTATATTTCCTGACTTTCTTGAATTTTGGCGGTGAGCTTTTGACTTTTCGTTTCTGATTGCTGAAAAACATTGTATAAGCTCGATCTATTCTATCGGTTATATCCTGTATTGCATGGGAGGGTATTTCATTCCAATATAAATATTTTTTCTGGCCTTTG
>CALAUZ010000062.1 GCA_937892105.1 uncultured Fretibacterium sp.
TCCACACATAAGCCGGTGGAGACCGAGTGTAACTATTTCGCCGCGCTGTATAATTTATCACTCTCGCTATTCTTCCTCTTTGGACTCTTCAGGTTCTTCTGGTTCAAATGTTGCAACTTCATCAAACATCAGCTTCTGACCGTTACGTATAACCGTATAACATAGACATCATCGTATTTGCCGCCTTTAGTACTGATAAAACGTTTGACAGCAACATCAACGAACTTAGGTTCTAACTCAACGCCATAACAAATTCGATCGAGATGATCACAGGCAATTAATGTCGATGCACTGCCCAAGAAACCATCTAATACGATTCCGTTTGTCATCGTGGACTGCTTAAGTAGGTATGCGATTAATTGAACTGGCTTACTTGACGGATGACCGAATCCTTCGTCTTTAGAACTTTTCAGACGCGGAAATTCAAAAATAGTTGTTTGTTTCTGATCTCCATACCATCTGTGGCGGCCGTCCTTTTTCCAGCCATATATCAATGGCTCTCCTATTGGCTTCCGCTATATTTACTGCTTAAAAAATGTGCTGACTATACAATGTCAGAAGTTTTACTGCTGATGAACTTTGAAACATCATCATCGCCTATCATCTCAAGGGCGAGTTCAACGCATACAGCGTATACGTCCTGCTTGTACAGTTCAGCAGAAGTGAAACAGTATTTTGGCTTGGAAGATTGAGTACACGAAAGCGGCTCGTGATATATCATTGCGCATAACGAAATAAATGGATAAACGAGCTGCAGTGATGCTTCGTGAACACGGAAAAGCTATGGTGATTATTCAGGCTTCTGGCGATACCGTGTTGGACATTACCGAGTGATCTGTTCTCTTCATGATGACATGCTGATTATTGGGGTAATTAGGGTAGACATCGAAGCAATGTCTAAAAGCGATGAATGATACCGTAGAAAGAAACATAGAAAAATAAAATCAGCTCTTTATGCTGAATGATTGTTATAGTTGTTACAGTTACTTTGTTGGTTTTATGCGGTGGCTCTATACCATTTTTTTATCACCTTTAACTATGACATACTGCCTCCCTCAGCCTTACATAAACACTCTCCTTAATATTCCAGCCCAAAACTTCCAGCGTATACCTCACAACATCATCTAGCGCACCAGCCTCACCCATTCTCTCACGTCCTGCATTGCTCATGAATTCATACAATCCATCGTCCTCAAGCACACGCAAAGCACATTCCGCCATAGCTGTTGCACTCCCTGATGTCAGAATTTCTGCGTCCCCAAGCAATTTCTTCTGTACACGCTTCCCCTTGTTGTCCGGCGCAATCACTGGGATACCCAAGCCAGCACATAACTGGTTCGCAGTCCCTCCCATTCCAAGAAGTATGCACGTTCCGTCTGACGCTCCGGCAATGTCTTTGTTCGTCAGCTCTATTACAATTCCGTTTTTCAACAGCGTATCCCCTTCATGCTTCCAGCCTTCAGCAGCACATGACGTGAAGAATGGCTCTAATTCCAGCGTAGGGGCTAACACCATTCGGAACTCTTTATGCTCCCTCAAACTCATAATCTCTGCTGCTCCTAGAAGTGTTTTAACGTCTTTACATGCACTCCTTCGGCTTCCAGGTAAAAGAAGAATTACGTTTCCACGCGAAATTCTCACATTCCCAACCAAATCCATGATTGGGCTTCCTGAATACACAGCCCGCGAACCTATCTGCCTGGCCGTAAGTTCGTCCCTCGTCCACGTATTCAGCGTTAAAGCACGGATTATCGCCCTCTCTGTCCTCCAATGTCCCGAAATGTATACCGTCTTTGCCGTTGCACAGAACAATGGACGTTTTCCAGAACCTGTCAGAGTATGAAGAAGAAGATACACATCTCCAACACAAATGGGAGTGAGAATGTTCCCGGCAATTTTCCTCCAATCCCTAAGCTGAGCCCGCACATGACGAAGAAGTCCCGCCCTCATGTCTCCCCATAAATCTCTCAGTGAATACTTAAGCACCCCGCCTGAAGGCGTTACCGACAGCGCGGACTTTACTGGGAAACAGGCTCTAGTATACGCTTCCCCTCTGCCTACCAATGGGAACGCTGATATTTCCGCATTAGGGTATTCACGGCGCAGTTTCTCCGCAAGAACCGTGCCTATTGCGTCCTCACCGTAACCGTTCGAGGCAACAATAATTCTCGGTTTCAGCGTCTCCGTTAATGCAGCGTAAAATCTGTCCGGCTCATTCACACATGCCCTCACTCTCGGCACTATTAACGGCATATCATAAGGCCATGTACACACTTCCGGAAGGTTGTAGAGGTCTTTCTCTGTGCATAATAATGCTTCTGCTCCAGATGCTTCCGCTGAACTGCGCAGGCTCTCAGTGTCAGAATTCGTATATCTGTGATGATCGGTGAACATTCTGTAGCCGGTAATCTCAAATCCCCATGACATTGCAGAACACCGGAAACTCTCTGGGCTTCCTATCGCCGAAAATGCATATACTTTCATTCCAGCATGAGGAGTTATATTCGTGCCAAACTTCAGCCATTCCGTCAGCTTCAGGCATGATGTGAATATCTTTCCGCCGACGTAATATTTCTCCACTATGCCATAAATCTCCCTCAGTTTTGAAGGGCTTACCATGTCGGATTTCGTGATTATAACTATGTCAGCACGCTTTAGGGCAGCCGGCTTCTCTCTCAGTATTCCGTCAGGTATTAACCCTCCGTTTCCCCAGGGGCATAACGCGTCTATCAGTACAATATCGCAATCCCTGTTCATGGCCTTGTGCTGGAAAGCGTCATCAGCTATCACAAGTTCAATACCTAGTTCACGCAAAGCCCTTACGCCGTCAATTCTCCTTCTGGCTACAGCAACAGGAACATCTGGCATTCCGCATGACAGCATTAAAGGTTCATCACCCGTTATTTCACGGCTATAGTTGCCGCCCTGAATGATGATTACGTTCTGGCTCTTTCCAGAATATCCCCGCGTTACTATTCCGGCCTTTATTCCCTTCGAGACTGCCCATTCCGCTAACATGTTCACAAAAGGTGTCTTGTTTGTGCCGCCATATGAGAGATTTCCTGCGCTTATAACCGGCAGTGGCGGTTCTTCCGTATTCAATATGCCGCGTGTTCTGAGTAAATCCGTTACCTTCACCGCAAAACCAATTATCCATGAGACAGGGCTTAATATCATTCTCATATACGGGTTCACAGCTTCACCGCGTACATGCCTCATGTATGCTTCACTGCATGTTGTAGAGTTCAGCATAAAGACCTCCTTTGCTCATAAGCTCGTCATGTGTACCGTACTGCACAATTCTCCCGTCATTGATGACGTATATCCTGTCCGCATTACGTATTGTGCTAAGTCTGTGGGCAATGATGAATGAAGTCCTGCCCTTCATGGCCTGGTTCAAAGCCTTCTGTACGGCACGTTCCGACGCTGTATCGAGCGAGCTTGTTGCTTCGTCAAGTATCAGTATCTTTGGGTCTCGTATCACTGCTCTGGCTATGGCTATCCTCTGTCTCTGTCCTCCCGATAAAGTTACGCCGCGTTCGCCAACTAGAGAATTGTAACCGTCTGGAAGGCTCTCGATGAACTCCTTGATGTCCGCAATTTTTGCAGCAGCCTCAACATCTGCCATGCTGAAATCATGAAGTCCATACGCTATGTTGAAGGCCATATTTCCGCGCATGAGTATGCATTCTTGGGGAACAATACCGATTTGTCGGCGCAAATCCTTTAGCCCGAATGTACGAATATCCCTGCCGTCTATGAGAATACGTCCGTGTGAAGGGTCATAAAATCTCGGTATAAGGTCTGCGATTGTTGATTTCCCCGCACCTGTAGGGCCGACAAACGCTGCCTTCTCGCCTGCCTTAACGTCGATGTCTATGTCATGAAGTATCTCCTGTCCCCCATCATAATGGAAGAATACATGCTCAAATTTAACGTTTCCGGAAATCTTCACGTGTTCAATGGATAAATCCCCTGCGTCTTCTGCCGGAACATTCAGCATACCGCATATTCTCTCAGCACTGGCTATTCCAGTCTGCAACGTACTCATCTGGTTCATTATGCTCCTTATGGGCTGCACCATGAAGGCGATATACCCGGTGAAAGAGATTAACTCTCCTGGAGTAAGCGTGCCATTTATTACGCTCCTTCCGCCGAACCAGAACACTACCGCAAGTGCAGCTATCAGGAACTCCTCAATCACTCCTGCGAGAAAACCCTGTACCGATACCGCCTGCAACAACGCCCGGTAATTCCCCATGCTTGCGGCCTTGAAGCGGTCAAGTTCCTCATCTTCCGTCGCAAACGAACGCACTACCCTTATCGCCGAAAATGCTTCCTGAGCCGTAGCGGTTATGTCAGCGAGATGTTCCTGAACGTTATGGCCTGCCCTTCGCAATCTGTCCCCTGCAAACGCTAAGAGCATTCCCACGAATGGAAGCACAAGTATGATAAGACATGTTAATTTCCAGTTGATGTAGAGGATAAATGCGAACATTCCCAGAAACGTTATGATGTTGAACATCAAATCTATTGCAGTGCTGGTTACTATGCTTTGCAGTGTCGCGGCATCACCTGTAATCCTGCTCATAAGTTCGCCCGTTCGTGAAGCATAGATTGTGCCCAAGCTCATTCTCTGCATGTGGTCATACAGTGCTATGCGTATATCCATGACAACACCCTGTCCGGCCTCGTTCATGAAGCAACGCTGGAAGTATGTTGTTACCGCCTTCAATCCGAAGATTATCACTATCAGGACGCATACTATGTTAAGCATTAATGTGTTGCGGGATATGAGTATGTCGTCAACAATGGACTTGAACAGGTAAGGCGGAATTATATTCAGGCCCGATGACGCAAGCATGAAGAATACAGCCAGAAGTATCTTGAACCTGTACTGCTTAGTGTATGAGTATAGAAACTTCAGTGAAGGTGAAACCGTCATAATGCCTCCCCATGCAATGAAGCTATATCGCAGAGCTTTGACGCTGCCCCAGAAGGACTCGACATGCTGAGGAGTTGTGAGCTTTTTTCGCGGAGTTTTTCGCGGTCAGAGAGTTCCGACGCTATTTTCGCTGCAATGATTTCCGGCGTAATATCACCATACATTTCCGAGAGCAATTCATTCTTGAACGTCCTGTTCGGCAGCGATATATAACCTCCCCAACTGTCTATGACCTTGAGGAGAGCGTTACGCTTAATTTTAGGGCCAAGCAGCGGCAGCGATGCAGCAATTCCCGCTATTCCTGAGACTGGAATATACTTCAGGAATTTCTCAGGAGCAACGACAAGTCCCGGCAATCCGCAATACATAAGCTCAAAGTTATTAGTTCCCGGCTGTGAAAGGGCATAATCCGCACCCTTCATAGCAACACCTGCCGCGCACCTAACGGGGTTCAGGCCGGATTTTCTCCAATGCGATAATTCGGCCTCCGGCATGAACTGCGAGAACAATGTACGTACCCTTATGTTTGGTATTTTTGCCTTGAGACATTCCTGAATTTCGCAGAGCCACTCCATTGCCGCAAGCCTTATAGCAGGCCGGCTTCCAGGAAGGAACAATACTCTCGGTGAACCATCTTCTTTCGGCCAATCCCAAGAGTTTCCGGCTGATGGAACAGTATCAATGTCTATTGCGTCTTTCACGAGGTCTCCTATGGGTATCACTGACGGGATTGTTACCTGTTGCGGGTATGCTGTGAGGAGTTTAACGCCTGGAATATTCTTCCTGTGCCTGTAACTGTAGACTGTCAGAGGAACTCCAGAAGATTTCGCCATTCTCAGGCCAAACGCAATATCTCCGCCCATCTGTATGATACAGTCAGTATTCTCGTTTGTTATCTCGCGCCATATCACTGAAGCTGACGAAGGGCCTTCCAGCTTATCAACTCCCAATAGTGAAGCAGCCTCCCTTTCATGTCCTGAAGAAAACTGGCATGGAAGAAGCCACATTGATATAGAGTGCCCGCGTTTTCTGAGTTCGGACGCTACAGGGCGAACCCAGCCCCATAATTCGCCTGGCCCGTTGGTGAGAATAGTTACGCGCAATATATTCACCCTCCGTAAAATTAAGATGTGCTGAAAAATTTATTATAATACGCTCAATACTCATATGTTCATAATGGAGAGAAAAAGTGTATAGGAAATTATTGCAGAGTGTAAGGGAATATAAACGTCCTTCCCTTGAAGCACCGTTTTATGTCTCCCTTGAAGTCGTAATGGAATGCGTAATACCCTTCATCGTCGCCCGCCTAGTAAACAGTATCAGCGAAGGAGCAGACTTCTCTACCCTCATGTACTATGGAGGCATTCTCCTTGTGATGGCGTTCATGTCCCTTACGTTCGGGATAATCGCCGGCAATGCATGTTCAACAGCATCATGCGGATTTGCCCGAAACCTGCGCAGTGATATATTCCGCGCAGTACAGTCGTTATCGTTCGAGAACATTGGACGTTTCTCCACTGCTTCACTCGTTACGCGCCTCACAACTGACGTAAGCGATGTACAACAAGCATACATGATGATAGTACGCACAGCAATACGCGGGCCGTTAATGCTGATATTCTCGTTCGTAATGGCCTTAATCATGGGCGGAAGGATAGCGTTCGTATTCCTTTTCACCGCGCCGTTCTTGGGGCTTGGACTGTTCATGATAGCGAGATGGGCAATGCCGACATTCCGCCGCCTGTTCGTAAAGTATGACCGTCTCAATAATTCTGTGCAGGAAAATATACGCGGTATTCGTGCGGTTAAGGCTTTTGTTCGGGAGGATTACATGAAGGAAAGGTTTGGGCGCGATGCTGAAGAATTATGCCGGGATTTCACTATGGCCGAAAGAATATTAGCCCTCAACAACCCCATCATGCAATTCTGCCTCTATGTCGTAATGATATTTGTACTATATTACGGTACATACAGGGCAGCAGTATCTCGCGGGCTGGAATTGAACATTGGGCAGATAAGCTCACTGATAACCTATGGGGTGCAGATATTGGAAAGCCTTATGCGGCTGTCGATGGTATTCGTGATGATTACACTTGCACGTGAGAGCGCGGTTCGTATCGTTGAAGTACTCGATGAAGTCCCCGCAATCGTCAACCCTCCAGACGGCCTCAAAGTTATTCACGATGGCAGCATAGATTTCGAGAACGTCAGCTTCAAGTACGGTGTTGACACAAAATCCCCATACGCATTGACTAACATAAGTGTGAAGATACCATCAGGCTCAACAGTAGGAATAATAGGTGCAACAGGCTCGTCAAAGTCAACAATGATACAGCTTATCCCGCGTCTCTACGATGCTGCGTCAGGAAGCGTGAAGGTTGGCGGCCATGATGTCAGGGAGTACGATACTGTTGCGTTGCGGAACTCTGTAGCGTTAGTGTTGCAGAAAAACGAGATATTTTCCGGGACTATACGGGATAATCTGAGATGGGGCAAGAACAATGCCAGTGATGAGGAAATTGCGGAGGTATGCAGGATATCATGCGCTGATGAGTTCATTGGGAGACTTCCGCAGGGATTAGATACATTCACGGAACAGAACGGCACTAACCTTTCCGGCGGACAGAAGCAGAGATTATGTATTGCGCGTGCGCTGCTTAAAAGGCCAAAGGTGTTAATCCTCGATGATGCATTGAGTGCTGTTGACACACATACTGACGCTAAGATACGGAATGCCCTGCGTGAATACATGCCTGGTGTAACGAAGATAATAATTGCCCAGAGAATATCATCGGTTCAGGACGCTGACATGATAATATTGCTTGAAAGCGGAAGAATAAGATCATCAGGCACTCATGCGGAACTTATGGAGACCGATACAGTATACAGGGAGATATACACCTCACAAAATACAGGGAAGGAGACCGAGTAACGATGAAGAAGATTGTCGCAGTAATAGCAATGTCGGTGTTGTTTGCGGGGAACAGTGAAGCCCTTGCATGGACGGGGTATTTCACGCTGGACTGGGACGAAGTGAGCGAGTATGCGTCAGATAAGTGGGACGATGTATCGGGTTATGTTTCCGGGCTGTTCAAGAATGATACAACGACTGCCTCGAAGGACGGTACATTGCCTGACGATATAGCCGTAAGATGGGGAAAACTCACCGACACACTCAACGATACCCTGAAGCTGAGGGACAAACAGGAGAAGCTGCCAGCGAATTCATGGATACCTTTCCGAGAAGACCAGAAGAGTAATGGCAAGAAGATAGATGAATTGCTTGACCGTGCGCTTGTGATACTTTCCGGAGGGGACGCAGGGAATGCGAGAATGGAGGCTGTAAATCTGAGGGGAAAAATATCATCACTCAGGGTTGAGCTTGACAGAATGAGGAACGAGAAAATACATGCCCCTGAAAGCACGTATATGTTCTGGAAGATGACACGGGATAAGGCTGACAAGAGGATTAATGAGATTGAGTCGGAAATCAGGACATGTGAGGCAGAATTGAAGGCTATGAACTCACGTTTAACGTCAGAGTTGAGGAAGATAGGGTTAGAACTGACGGACGGGCAGACTGAGATATTGTTGAACTCTGTAACCGGCGATGATATATTGCAGAACACGGTGGTATTCGACAACGTGAAAGCTGTAGTAACGAAACTTGAGGAGCTGTCCCAGAATGACACGAACACCCTAGAGATAACGCGGCGTTATACGGGAATGTATTTGGTGCTGAACGACCTTCTCATACACACGCAGGAGGAGTTAATCAGGAAAGTAGATGTGGAATACAAACCGAGATTGCGTGAAATAATGACGGAGGCAGATATGTTGAGGAAGGAAGCCCTAGACCGCAGCAACGACAAGGCATATACGGAGGTGCAGAGGAAGTCGTTTGCCCTGAACGCGAAATCCAATGCTACAACGATTGAGGCAGCCAAACTTTACGGTGAGTTGTTGGACAGTCAGAAGCTGGCGATACTCGACAGCATAGTAAGTCTTAGGCGCAACAGGGATTTGGCGGAGAACACTTACAGAACTGTGAGGAGTTCTGGTGAGTTGAAGGGGCTGATACATTCTGGATTGAAGGCGTTTGACGCGGTGGGGTCGCTGTCAATGCCTGAGCTGAAGATATTTGAGAGTGGAGCGATGAGGGTGGAATTTGAAGAGATTAGCAGGAGATTGCGGAAGTAGAGATGTGATTGTGGAGTGAAAGCCGTCTGTTTGCATTGAATTGGAATCTGTCAAGTAAAAATATTTTCCGCCTCATGGCAACCAAAACAATAATAATTCTGTATGTCAGATACACATGAAAGAGGGTATTTGTTTCTCATGAAACGGGCATAATCCGCTGTATCCGCAACTTACAGGTCGAAGCCTAACACGCCCGCCTATTATGTCTGCTATGTCGAGTATGTCCAAGATTTGTTCGCATATCTCATTAGTCAACATAATTCATGAACCTAGTGTACTTTCGCTGAAATGCCAGATGGCATAATCCTGTGCTACTGTTGCGATTTTTTGCTGCACGCAGATCGGCCTCGCTGTCGAGACTGTACAATGAAGTGTGTAAAAAGGAAAAGTACAGGAGGTTAGCAATATGT
>CALAUZ010000063.1 GCA_937892105.1 uncultured Fretibacterium sp.
CTATTTCGTCTTCGGGCACTCCGCTCGCTATCAGTTTTTGCTTGATGTCATCATAAACGTTAAAGCCCTTATCCTTGCCCGGCGTTGAGAAATCGCAAAATATTAACTGCGTCAGTCTGTCCTGCTGGGTATCCTGCCAGATTTGAAATACATTCCTTACACACGTGTTCACCTTACTTCCAGGATCATCGGGCAATAATGGGTTTATCAGTCTTTGGTCTAGTCCAATTTTTCGGCCGTCTGACGTGATTTTTAGCATGTTATCTTCCGTAGGCTCTACCTGCCGATTATGCACTCGGCTCGCTCGTTCCGATAGTCCTGCTACTAACTGCCTTTGTTCCTCTGTCGGCTTCACCGACACCACGTGAAAATTCGCTTTTGGTCGCGGTAATTTAAGCATGTCTGCCGTTTTGATGTCTGCTACGTCCTTAAACGTCTTCATCAGCTCTGGCAGGTTGAAGAATTTTGAAAATCTCGTCTTCGCTCGGAAGCCCGTTCCTTCGGGGGCTAATTCCAGTGCCGTCGTCGTCTCTCCGAATGTTGAAGCCCATGCGTCGAAATTCTGCAATCCCATTGACTGCAACCTTCCGAACTGAAGATACCTCTGCATCGTGTACAGTTCCGTCATTGAGTTGCTTACTGGCGTTCCTGTCGCAAATATTATTCCTCTCCCACCCGTTAATTCGTCCATATAACGGCATTTCATGAACATATCGGAGGATTTCTGCGCTTCAGTTTGCGATATTCCTGCTACGTTCTGCATCTTCGTGTAAAGGTACAGATTCTTGTAGTTGTGCGCCTCGTCCACAAAAAGGCGGTCTACTCCTAGTTCCTCGAACGTTATCACGTCATCTTTCTTGTGCGAAGCCTGTAATCTCTCTAGTCGTGCCTCTAATGTCTTTTTGCTGGCTTCCATTTGCTTGACGCTCCAGCGTGCTCCTTGCGAGTCCTTCAGTTCTCGGATACCTTCCGTGATTTCATCTATCTGCTCGGTGATAAATCTCTCCTGACGTTCTTGCGATAACGGGATTTTCTCGAACTGGCTGTGCCCGATTATTATTATGTCGTAGTCCCCCGTCGCTATCTTCGCACAGAATTTCTTGCGGTTCTTCGTCTCAAAATCCCGCCTTGTCGCTACTAGCACATTCGCTCCGGGATAAAGCCTCAGCACTTCCGTCGCCGTTTGTTCCGTCAAGTGATTCGGCACTACAAAAAGGCTCTTATGTGATAACCCGATTCGCTTCGATTCCATTGCCGCCGCTACCATCTCATAGGTCTTACCTGCTCCCACTTCATGCGCTAAAAGCGTATTACCGCCATAAAGGATTCGGGCTATTGCGTCCCTCTGGTGCGGGCGTAATGTTATTTCGGGGTTGATCCCTCCAAAGTGCAGATGACTTCCGTCATATTCTCGCGCTCTCGTTGAGTTGAAGCGTTCATTGTAGATACTTACTAAATGTTCACGCCGTTCGGGGTCTTCAAATATCCAGCCTTTGAATTTTTCCTTGATTTCTTCCTGCTTCTGCTGGGCTAATGTTGTCGCCTCGTTGTCGATTACCCGCCGTTCATGACCTTCCGCATCTTCGACTGTCTTAAACACTTTTACCGCTTTCAGGTTCAGCGTTTCCTCGATTATGTCGTAAGCATTGATTGA
The DNA here is from genome assembly GCA_937892105.1 of uncultured Fretibacterium sp. The sequence continues at coordinate 1,655 of CALAUZ010000063.1, forward strand.
CGACGTTCCGTAGGTCGTGTTCGCTAATACATTCCCTGCGTCCAGCTTCTTGCCCGATATATTCCATGCTGACGTGTGTTCAGAGTAATCTACCGTTATTCGGCCTCTCGCATAACTCGGCGTTTCTAACAACTCGTGCATGAACTGCTCTATGTATTGCGGCGGCACCCACGTTGACCCTAATCTCACGTCAATTTCTGTCGCCTGTAACGGTTCGGGCTGGGCCGCTTCTAAGGCTTTCACATTGTCCGCGTATTCGGGTTCGGTCTCCGCAAAATATCTCGCTATCCCTAGCTTGTGGCGCACATCTCCTGATAAATATTCGTCCGCTGTCTGATATTCTGCCTTTCCTGTTCCGTCGGCTGAAAGGCTAGGGACTTTGAAGATTTCTCCCCTCAGCTCGGAGAATAATTCTTCCTCCGTCCGCCCTGTTAGTGAACTCATATAGTCCATGTCTACTCGCGCTTTCTCGGACATGGATAACAAAAGGGCTTCCTGTGCTGTTCCCGCTGTCGTCGGCACTACGTTCTGACGGATTGTCCGTTGCGTGAACATGTCCGACTTCCCTAGAAAATTATGGTGCGCGTCCATATTTTCCAGTCCGCAGATTAAATAATATGAGCTGTCCTCGTCAAACGCCCTCGCGTTCTGCGGGTCATTTATTCTCCCGAATCTACGGCTGAAGCTGTCATATTCTCGACTTAATTTTCCCTGAAGGTCTGCAAGAGTATCATCATCGCAACCGTCCATCTGCGCATTGATTACAGCTCGGCAAGCGTCCCGGACTTTCACCATGCCCTTCGCTCGGCTCACCGCTGACTGCGGAAGGTCGGGCTTGTACATCTGGGAGTTCTCTCGGTAATACAGTTCTCCGTCCACTAGCGTGTAACTGAAATTTCGCACTTTCGGATCGGCGGGGATTGTCTCTCTCGTATTCTCCTGTGTCTGGATTTCTCGTTCTTCTATCTGACCTCGTATTTTTCCGAGTGCCTCGTGAAGTTGCTCCGATAACTCTGCTCCCTCTATCGGTTCGCATGTCGTCTCATTTTCATTTCCGTACATGCGGCTGTCCTGCACCATTTTTCCCAATATCATTTCGGGATGCTGGGCAAAATAACTATTTACTCGGATTCCGTCCTCAGTCTCGCTCGTCTGTATCCAGTCCGCTTGTACGTCATCTACTATTCTTTCTCGCTTCTGGAGGAAAATTATATCCGCTGTTACTTCCGTTCCCGCGTTGCCCTTGAATGCTGTGTTAGGCAGTCTTACTGCTCCTAATAATTCGGCCCGTTGCGCTAGATATTCCCGCACTGAAGAATTGGTTTTATCTAGTGTCCCCTTCGATGTGATAAACGCTATTACTCCGCCCGGCCTTACCTTGTCCAGTGTCTTGGCGAAAAAGTAATCATGTATCTTCAGATTTTCACGTTCTCGTTTATGTTCTCCGTCTACAAGTGAATAACCTCCGAACGGGACATTGCCGATTGCCACATCAAAGAAATTATCAGGGTACTTCGCTCGTTCATAACCGTCTATCGTTATGTCCGCTTTCTGGTAAAGCTGACGCGCTATCCGTCCTGTCAGGCTATCAAGTTCCACGCCGTACAGCTTCGACTGCTCCATACTTTCAGGCAGCACTCCGAAAAAGTTTCCCGTTCCGCATGACGGTTCAAGAATATTACCCTTCGCAAAGCCCATTCTTCCAAGCGTCTCATACATCGCACGGGCTACCATTGGAGAAGTGTAATGTGCATTTAGCGTTGAGCCTCGCGCCGAATCGTATTCATCAGCAGTCAGCAGTTCTTTTAACTCGGCGTATTCCTTCTTCCAGTCTTCATTGCTTTCGTCAAACGCCTGTGGCATTCCGCCCCAGCCCACATAGCGCGATAAAATTTCCTGCTCTTCCGGCGTGGCTAGTCGGCCTGCGCTCTCGATTGTCTTCAACGTTCGGATTGCTTCTACATTATTGCGGAATTTCGTTTTTGCTCCGCCGATTCCTAAATCATCGTCCGTAATTTGGTAATTCGTTCGGGGTTGGCTGGGGATTCTCGGTTCTGGCGGGTCTGGCCGCAGATTTATTACTGTCTCAAGTAGAGGCGATTCGGGTGGCTCGGCTTGCGTTGAGGGGTCTGCTTCCTCTGACTTGTCTAAATCAGAGGTGGGTTTGGTCTCATCTGTGGTAATTACTTTGTCTGGTGTTTCTGCATTAGTAGCAGGAGAGATATTTTGTGTTTCTTCCATATTCTCCTGCATATCATTCACATCAAATAAATCTAACTGTATATTAGGCTGGTCGTTACTACTTCCTCTGCCTCCATGTCCAGACTGTTCATGTGCTGTACCCACCCCAGCGGGTCGCTTCCTCTGTCGGGCGGCGGGGTCTGGCTCTCTAGCTGTGTCATTAACTCGCTTTTCATCGCTTTCGCCTGCTCCTGTATCTCCCAGCAATGAATCAGAAGATTCTCTCCCAATTCTAGGGCTGTCCGCACTTTCCACTCCTCCAGATATTTCCGCCGCATTCTCCCGTATTTCGTCAGCGGCTGGGGCGGCTGTCTCAGTCTCTCCATCTGGTACGGTGTCCAGATGTCCACTACTTTCACGTAGACCATTCCGTCCCCCGTCTCCCTCATCAGTGAACCCTCCGGCAAATCCTCCTTCTCCGCGTCCGTCAATTCCTCCTCGTGATATATCGTC
>CALAUZ010000064.1 GCA_937892105.1 uncultured Fretibacterium sp.
GGGACAGCAAAAAGGTGCATGAATTCATGACTCAGAACAAATGGGTAGGCGACTATGCTTTATTTATGTCGTGCAAAAGATATTTCGGCATGAAACCCTGGCTGCAATGGGACGACGATGATATCCGTTCCAGAAAGCCTCATGCGATCCTTAAATACCAGGAGCTGCTTAAGGAAGATATAGAATTCTTTACTTATATTCAATTTCTTTTCTACAAACAGTGGGATCTGCTGCGCGATCACATGAAAAAGCTCGGCGTTCATACAATAGGTGATATACCTATCTATGTTCCGATCGACAGCGCTGATATCTGGAGTGAACCTCAGTTTTTCCAGCTTGATGAAAATTACGGCGAAAGAATACCGTTGACAATCGCTGATGCCAATGCTGATGAAGGTTGGATCGCAATCGTATTCCAGACCGTCGGAGCTACTACCCGCAGATTTTCAGCAACGTTTAATGAGGGCGATAATGTCCCTGTACTCGTCGGGCCTCTCGGAAAACCTACCCACATCGAGAAAAAAGACGGCGCAGTCCTTTGTATCGGCGGAGGAATTGGAATAGCTCCTCTTCACCCAATCGTCCAAGCCAATCACAATATCGGCAACAAAGTTATCACTGTAATCGGCGCAAGAACAAAGGATTTGTTATTCTTTGAGGACGAAATGAGAGCCGCTTCAGATGAATTAATCGTTGTTACTGATGACGGAAGTTACGGACGCAAAGCTGTTGTTACGGTTCCTTTGACGGAAATTTGCGAAAAAGAAAAAGTCAGCGAAATCGTTTCAATCGGCCCTGCAATAATGATGAAATTCTGTGTTGCTGCTGCGAAACCTTTCGGAGTTCCTATTACAACATCATTGAACACAATCATGATTGACGGTACAGGAATGTGCGGCTGCTGCCGTGTAAGTGTCGGTGGACAAACGAAATTCGTTTGTGTTGACGGCCCTGAATTTAACGGTTATGAAGTTGATTTTGATAACATGATGCAGAGAATGACCGCTTTCAAGGACAAAGAACGTGAAGCGGATCATAAATGCCGTGTCGGCCTTGATGCAGGAAAGGTTGGTGCTTAATTATGAGTGAACACAAAACCACTGAAATGTTACAGGAAGAAGCCGCGAAACTCTGGAAAGATTTAGAGGGCAAAAAATTAACTCCTAAGGACAGAACCGCAATTCCTCCGCAGGAAATGCCTTCAAGAGATCCTGTTCAGCGTGCTCATGAGATGGGCGAAGTTGCTTTAGGTTACACTGAAACTCAGGCGCGTGTTGAGGCTGAACGCTGCATTCAATGCGGCGGTGCTCCTTGTAGAAAGGGCTGCCCTGTTTCAGTTCCTATTCCCGAATTTATTGCTCATATTCAGAAAGGCGATTTCAAGGGAGCTGTTGACACGATCAAACAGACGAATTTACTTCCTGCGATTTGCGGTCGTGTATGTCCTCAGGAAAAACAGTGTCAGAGTTTCTGCACCGTCGGAAAAATGTTAAAGTCTCCTGAAAAGGCTGTTGCTATCGGAAGGCTTGAGCGTTTTGTAGCTGACTGGGAGAGAGCTAATAATCAAATCACAGTTCCTACTCCTGCACCTGAAACAGGAAAGAAAGTTGCTGTTATCGGTTCAGGCCCTGCAGGTTTAACAGTTGCTGCCGATATTCGTAGAGCAGGACACAGCGTTACAGTTTTTGAAGCGTTCCAAAAAACGGGCGGCGTTATGGTTTACGGTATTCCTGAATTCAGGCTTCCGAAAGAAATCGTTGCTAAAGAAGTTGAGAACCTCAAAAAAATGGGCGTTGAGTTCAAAACAAGTTTCCTTGTCGGACGTACTGCAACACTTGAACAGTTATTAGACGAGGGCGGTTATGACGCAGCATTTATCGGAACAGGCGCAGGTCTTCCTAAGTTCATGCACATTGAAGGCGAAAATTTAATCGGAGTTTTCAGCGCTAACGAATATCTCACACGTTCAAACTTAATGAAAGCCTATGATCGTGATCACGCTGACACACCGTTATATGACGCAAAACGTGTTGCAGTATTCGGAGGCGGTAACGTCGCTATGGACGGTGCAAGAACTGCTTTAAGGCTCGGTGCCGAAAAAGTTTACTGCGTTTACAGAAGAACACGTGCCGAAATGCCCGCAAGAATCGAAGAAGTTGCACACGCTTTTGAAGAGGGCGTTGACTTCCATTTCCTTGAAAACCCGACAAGATTTATCGGTGATGATAAGGGCAGATTAACAGGCGTTGAACTTTTAACTTACGAACTCGGTGAACCTGACGCTTCAGGCAGAAGAAGACCTGTAGCAATTCCCGGCACTGAACACGTACTCGAAATTGACGCTGCTGTTATCGCACTCGGAAACGATTCAAACCCGTTAATGGCTCAGACTACAAAGGGCTTGAACGTTACGAAATACGGCAACATTATCGTTGATGAAAATCAAAAGACAAGTATTCCCAGAGTATGGGCAGGCGGAGACATCGTTTTAGGAGCTGCAACAGTCATTCTTGCAATGGGTGAAGGTAGAAAAGCCGCTGCGAGCATGAATGAATATTTAGCAGGCAAATAATTTTTATCTCATTGAATGGCGGAGAGATTTGAAAATAATTTCCCGTCATTCATTTTCAAAATTCTTTTCCCGTATTTCAAAGTATCTAAATCATGTGAAACTATTAATAACGTAATATTTTCTTCTTGATTAAGTTTTGCAAATGTCCTCATTATGTTCTCAGATGATTCTGAATCTAAGTCCGCAGTAGGTTCATCAGCAATTATTATTTTAGGATTGTTGATTAAGGCACGGGCAATTAAAACACGTCTCAATTCTCCTCCTGAAAGTTCTGAAGGATACGAGTTAGCTAAATTTGAAATTTCAAAACGCTCCAGCAAAATTCTTGCATGTCCTTCAACATCACCACCGTGAGGCCATAAATAAAACGGTAAAACAATATTCTCCATCACTGTTAAATTTTCAAGGGCTGAAGCTCCCTGCGGAATAAATCCTATTTTGTCGTTTCGTATTCTTGAAAGTTCGTAGTCGCTTTTTCCCGTTAAATTCTCTCCGTCAAATTCAACAACTCCTGATGATGGACTTAACATTCCTGCCGCAATATTTAATAACGTCGATTTTCCGCTGCCCGATCTTCCGATAATGTTGACAAAATCTCCTTCTTCAATTTCGAGATCAACATTATTAACGGCCATGAACGAAAGATTATTGCGCTTATATTCCTTGCAAAGATTTTTAATTCTCAAAATCATAATTTATCCTCTCATAATTTCATGAATATCTAAACGGCTCGCTTTGAATGCTGCAAAACTTCCTGCGAAAATTCCCGTCAAAACCGAAGCTGAAAACGAAAAAATTACAAGATAAATTAAAATTTTCAAATCGGGCATTAAAAACGGCAAATGCAGGGCGTCACTTACGAATGAATTTCCGATTGCCGTAACGACATTAGCAATAATTATTCCTGCGACAGCTCCGTAAAAACTTATCATCAAAATTTCAGTCAAACACAATTTAATCAATTTTCCCCTAGTTGCTCCGATTGTACGAAGTATTCCAAATTCTTTTTTGCGTTCCGATAGGCTCAATGCGAATATTAAAACTATAATTATCATTGAGATTAGCCATAAAAATATTATTACGGATTTTATGATTAACGAAATTGTTTTTAAGCTGTCTCCGATATTGTTCACGAATTTTTTGCTGAACAGTGCGTAAAGTCCTTTAGAACTTAATCTCCTGTTAATTTCTCCAGCAACAGCTACGGCATCATTACCAGGTTTCAACTTTAACATTATTACAGATGTTAAACTGCCGTCATTACGCATAGGTTTTCCGGAAATTTTTTCGGCTTCTTTTGATAATTTTGCTATTGTGTTTATGTTAGTGAAGACCATAGAGTCAAAACCCATTCCTGTTTGTTCAAGCCTGCCTGCGACTTTCAAATCCCTGTTGAAAAATTTAATCACATCACCTGGCCAGCCTGATACATGATAGCCGACTATAATTTCATCATCTTTAAGTGAATGGTAAATACTTTCTTTAAGCCATGAACCTATTATAAAATCCGAATCATAATCAATTCCAACAATTTGAACAGGATATGAACAGCATGAAGCCCGTAAAGTTGCAAGGAAAGTTTGAGGTGAAATTAAATCAATCCCAAGTTCATTTTTGAGATTTTCAATTTCGTTCAGTGCATAATCAGGCAAATAAAAAGTCGAGGGACTTCCTGCTAATAATATGCTGTCAACATGAGGATCATAACCTTCAGGAACAATCATAACATCGGCTCCGAGTCGATTGGCCATGCTTTCAGCACCGTTTGAAAGGCTTAATGACAAAACCGATCCTGTGAACAAAAAAAATGACAGAAGCATTATTACTATTACAAGACAAAAACTTCGTCCCCATTGTCTTTGAAAATTTTTCCGTGCTATTTCCCGGAGGAACATAAATTATTTTTCTCCTTTTATGAAAATTACAAGCAGAGATAAAACTGAGATAATCAAAATCAATATTCCTATTACAGTTATAATTATTCCTGTGTTAAAGCAAGGCATGTGTGTTCCGTCGGGTTTCATTCCTGAACATACAGGGAATAAAATAAAGGGCGTTAGTGCGGTTAAAATTCCTAAAACAGCGTTTAATATCGAAAAAACTTTCTGCAAAATAAAACACTCCCAAAATAAAAATGTATGTATGATCAAACTAATTGTCAAGATTATAATATCATGTACAATGTAAAGAATCAATTTTCAGTTTTTGTTAGATGGAAGTGTAAGAATAATATTATGGAACTCGCAAAAAAATTTTCAACTCAAAAACCTTCGGGAATGGTCAGAGTATTTCAGGCCATTGATAAAATGAAGGACGTGTTAAATTTAAGCATCGGTGAACCTGATTTTGTTACTGAACCTGATATTGTTGACGCAGGAGCTAAAGGTGCTAAAGAAGGTTTCACACATTACCCTCCTTTGCAAGGATTTTTAGATGTCAGGGAAGCGGCTTGCGCATATTGGGAACGTCATCATGGCTTCAAGTCCTCACCCGACAACGTATATATTTCTGTGGGAGGTCTTCATATTCCGTGGCTTGCTTTCGGCGCATTGCTTAACCCCGGCGATGAGGTATTGCTCATTGAGCCTTACTTTACGCCCTATGAAGCACAGATTCGTGACAACGGTGGAGTACCTGTGCGCATTAAGACCCGTGAAGAAAATAATTTTACGCCCAGCATTGATGAACTCAGAGCAGCAGCTACTCCCAAAACTCGCGCAATAGTTCTCAATTACCCAGGCAATCCTTCAGGAAGAGTCGCAACACGTAAACAGCTTGAGGAGATTGCGCAGTTTGTCGAGGAACGCAATATGTTCGTATTGAGCGATGAGATCTACGAGTCAATGTCATTCAGCGGGGAACATGTTTGCTTTGCGAATATTCCAGGCATGAAAGAGCGTACGTTATTGGCTTCGGGCGTGTCAAAAAGCCACTGCATGACGGGCTGGAGAGTCGGCTATGTTTTTGCGCCCCAGAACGTAATCAATGTTATGTGCGTGCTGTCATCATTCCAGACTTACGGGGTCAACACTCTCTCACAAAAAGCGGCGGCTTATGCGATGAACACTCAGGACGAAAAAGTCAGTGAACGTGCTAAAATTTTCGGTGAGCGCATGAAGTTTGTTGCCTCAAAATTGAATGATATGAAGGGTGTGAAGTGCCACCAAGCTGAAGGAGCATTCTACTTATTCCCCGATATATCAGATACGGGTCTCACAAGTGAGGAGTTCACATGGAGGCTACTCAATGAGTCAAAAGTCGCTGTATTACCGGGTAGCGCATTCGGGCAGACTGGTGAAGGCTATATCCGCATCGCCTGTACTCAGTCTATGGAGACTCTTGCGGAGTCAATGAACAGGATGAAAGAATTTTGTGGGAGGTTGTAATTCTGTGAGCAAAGCAAAGTTTTGGGCGTTCGTTATGGTTATGGCGATGATTGTTTTTGCGTCAATCAATTCTGGCTGCGGAAGCTCAAGCAGTGGCCCCATCAACAGCAGAGACTCAGAGGTTCAAACATACGTCAATGAGCTAATCTCTGAGGGAGTACTCGATTCAGATGAGACACTTCCTGACAGCGCGGTGAACTACAACACAAGCTCAACGGCTAAATCACTCTCGCAATCAACGGCGACTCAGGTTACGCAGGGAGAAACTTTAAGCCCCGTTGCGTTGTCGCTAGGATTTGAGACTGACATATGGAATGTTTACGTCAACAACACGCTAGCGACTTCGGCATATTCCCCCGGAGTCAGTGCAAACGAGTTCAAAGCGTCAGCATCAGGCGTAACAATCTCGGTGAGTTCGTCATCATCGGCGCAAATCACTTTTAACACTTCGGATATGAGTACTGGAAGCAATGCTGTAGCTGTGGCATTCGTGCCTTACGCCTCAAAGCCAAATCAGGAAATCGGCCGTACAACTCTCGGTACAGTAACGGTATCAGCGCAGAGCAACGGCAACACAATCAGCGGCGACAAATCCGGGGACAACAACAACGCCCCCACGAGTAATGACCAGTCCGGCAACAATAACACCAACAACAATAACGGCAACACAACGAGCAATGACCAATCCGGCAACACTGACACTAACAGCAACACAAACACAGACACAAATACTGACAGCAACACGACAACAGGCGACTCATACAGCGCGACAACTGCGGGAGCTCACGCAATCGAACTCACCAGCGGAACAGCAACATACAACAATATAACCGTAACGAAAACTGGTGATGTTTCCGGGCAGGATGACGATTACGACTGGAAAGGCACAAACGCCGCAATTCTCGCCAGCGGAGGAGCTGTCCTCAATATAACAGGGTCTTCAACGACAATCACCACAAACGCCAAATACGGCAATGCGGTATTCTCTTACGGCGGGAATAACAGCAATTCCAGCAACAACCAAGGCGACGGCACAACAATAAATATTTCCGACGCTACAATCACAACAAGCTCGAACAATTCCGGCGGAATAATGACAACTGGCGGAGGCACAATGAACGCCAGCAACCTCACTATAACCACGTCAGGAGGCTCAAGCGCGGCTATACGTTCTGACAGCGGCGGCGGTACTGTAACTGTAAACGGAGGCTCATACACCGCAAACGGTCAAGGCTCACCGGCGATATATTCAACGGCAGCTATAAGTGTTACGGACGCTGATTTGACTTCTGGAATCGCGCAGGTTGTAGTTATTGAGGGCGGAAACTCTGTAACGCTCGATAATTGCATTCTTGACGCTCACCACACCAAGAAGAACGGCCAAGACTCAACGTATCAGGCTGTATTAATCTACAAATCAATGTCAAAGGATGCTTCAAGCGGAAAATCAACCTTCACCATGACTGACGGCAGCCTCACCAATGCGAACGGCGATATATTCTGCGTAACCAACACCACAACAGAAATCAATCTTTCAGGCGTGGCAATCACCAACAATGACTCATCCGGGAATTTCCTCCGTGCAGAGGGTCAAAGCTGGGGGACTTCAGGCAGTAACGGCGGAACAGTTACGCTCAATGCTTCAGGGCAGGACATTGACGGGGATATAGTTGTTGACAGCTCGTCATCACTTACGCTGAATCTTTCTGACAGCTCCACATTCAGCGGGGCAATCAACACTTCAGGCTCAGCGGGAACGGTGAACGTTACAATCGAGTCCGGCTCAACATGGACTCTCACAGGAAATTCATACGTCTCATCACTCAGCAACAACGGAACAATCAACAAGGGAAGCTACACTCTTTACGTGAACGGCACAGCACAATAGCATAAAGTCCCAGTAATTTACGGCATCCTCTCTAATTGCGGGGAGGGTGCTTTTTTTGTGGCTGATTCTGATACAATATACATATCCCAAAAAATTCAAACAGGAGGCATATTTTCATGACAGGCTTTGACTATAGCAACGCCGCAAGATTCGTGCGTCCCCATGAAGTTGACAGCATGAAGGCAATCACACTCGCCGCGGCTGACCTTCTCAAATCACGCAAAGGCGCGGGAAATGATTTTCTCGGCTGGATAGATCTCCCCGTCAATTACGACAAGGAAGAGTTCGGACGCATTAAGATGGCCGCGAAAAAGATTCAGAGCGACTCGGAGATTCTTCTTGTTGCTGGCATTGGAGGGTCATATCTCGGCGCAAGGGCAGCTATTGAGTTCCTCCGCCACGGATTCAACAATGACCTTACACCCGAAGCACGCAAAGCCCCTCGGATTTACTACATTGGCAACAGCATGAACAGCACCTACATTCAGGACATAATCGACCTGCTTGAAGGGCATGATTTCTCGGTGAACGTAATCTCCAAATCTGGCACAACAACTGAGACTGCAATAGCGTTCAGGGTATTTCGCGATTTGCTCATCAAGAAATACGGTGCAAAAGAGGCCGCAAAACGTATTTACGCCACAACCGACAAGGCGAGGGGAGCACTGAAGACTCTTGCTGATACAGAGGGCTATGAATCGTTCGTGATTCCTGATGATGTAGGCGGAAGGTTCTCTGTGCTTACGGCTGTAGGATTGCTTCCGATTGCGGCGAGTGGTGCAGATATTGACGCTCTCATGGCCGGAGCTGCTGCGGGGCGTGAAGTTGCGTTGAATAAGCCATTTGAGGAGAACCCTGCGCTACAGTATGCTGCGTTGAGGAATATCCTTCACCGCAAAGGGAAAACAGTTGAGATCCTCGCGAATTATGAGCCGTCAATGCATTACATTTCGGAATGGTGGAAACAGCTTTACGGCGAGTCAGAAGGCAAAGACCAGCGCGGAATCTTCCCGGCAAGCGTTGACCTCACAACGGATTTGCACTCAATGGGGCAGTTCATCCAGGATGGCGACAGAATCATGTTTGAGACTGTGATGAACATTCAGAACGCACGCAGAGATTTTGAGCTTTCATCGCAGGAAAATGACCTTGACGGACTGAATTACCTTGCTGGAAAGAAAATGAGCTGGGTGAATCAGTGCGCCATGCAGGGGACAATAGCGGCTCATGTTGACGGAGGAGTCCCGAATTTGATGGTGAGCATTCCTGCGCAGGATGAGAAATCGCTGGGAGATTTATTCTACTTCTTTGAGTTTGCTTGCGGTGTGTCAGGGTATATCAGCGGGATTAACCCGTTCAACCAGCCCGGAGTCGAGTTCTACAAGGCTAATATGTTCAAACTTTTGGGGAAACCTGGAAAGTAATTACGTGAAGGAAATTTGCGCCCCCGGTTGACATGGCCGGGGGTGTTTTTTTGTGCCTTAGAGCAGACCGAAAAGAGCCTTAAATTTCCCGAAAAGAGTTAATCTTATGTCGCCTGTCCTAAACTCAGGAGAGAATACAATCTTCAGCCTTGACATGATATTTTCCTTATAGCCCGCGACTGTCTCAAGAGTTTTCCGCGCCTCCTGTGAGACATATTCACCGTAAACATCAAGAATAGAGCGAGCAAGCCTAACTTCCTTCCCAGTTTCACCTGTAATGACGCGCCATTCCTTTATCACACGCCCTGCAAGCCCCAAAGGACTCCCCGCTGCATTCCGGCCGTGTTGTCTGTAGCGTATATGAGCCTCTGGATCGCATATCACTGCTCCTCCTGTTGACAGAGCCAGCGAAACAATAAAGCTATCATGATTTTGAGAGAGCATATCATCAGTAACAGGACGCGACATGAGCAACCTGCGCAGGCTTGAGTTCATCATCATGGTACACCCCCCAAGTGAACGCCTTGTAAT
>CALAUZ010000065.1 GCA_937892105.1 uncultured Fretibacterium sp.
TACTTCTGACTTGGCTTCCGCTATATTTACTGCTTTCAAAATGTGCTGACTATAAATCATATTGCCTGTGCTTCTTCTTGACGAGAAAACTCCATATCGGTCGAGGAATGGCACGGCTTTAGAAAATTGGAACTTAGGAGAATGCTCGGCAGAGGACACGGGACAATAATGGAATCTCCATTCTGTTCCTGTCCATGGATAGGGGGAGCAGACACAGTAAAAGGCTGTGGTCATCATGATTCATCTGATGAGAGGGATGAGACTGTATATTCTGTCTATTTCCGGCTTTTTGAGATGTTCATATCCGTAGGGGGAGCATATATCTCCAAAATGACTCTGAGGAGAGTGCTGGCACTGAACAATGCACGAGCAGAATGGAGCAAAGGTGAAAATTCCAGAACCTAAAGGAATCATATTGCCTATAATCTTTCCTGATGACAAAAGTCCATATTGCTCGGAGAATGGTGCGGATTTTCGGGTTCGAGCTTAGGAGAGTACTCGGCAGAGGACGATACAAGGGACAATAATGGAATCTCCATTCTGCTCCCTACACTGTGTGAAGCATTCCTGTCCATGAATAGGGGTATAGTTTGAATTGTTTCTAACGAAAAATGCAGTAAGATTAACTAAAATCAATTAAAATGAAGTTCTGCTTCAAAGCACGATTACTGCAATATCTCATCTGGAGGCATTAAGTAATCTGCATCTTCAAAAATAGCCTCTTCTATTTCTGATACACAATCATCGAGCTTCTTCTCAATTTCATTGCTCCAAAATCTTAGCACTTTCCACCCTAAAGCTTCAAGCTGACGATTTACTTCTTGGTCATGTTCAATATTTCTTTGAATTTTCTTTAGCCAATAATCGCTGTTATTGCTCTTGGCTATTCTAAGCTTTTGTTCTTCCCAGCCTTTACCATGAAAAAATTCGGAATCACAAAATATAGCAATTTTATATTTCGTCAAAACAATGTCAGGTTTTCCTGGAAGAATACTGTAATTTTTTCTGTACCTGTATCCCTTGTGCCATAGTTTTTTCCGAAGCAAACGTTCTATTTTCGTGTCTTTTGAGTGAATCTTCTTCATATTTTTAGAACGCTGTTCTTTTGTAAAATTATCCATGTCCTATTTGTCTATTCTTTTAGAGGGGTTTATGGCCGTTATGACGGGCAACGGCTATAATTGAATATCTGACAGACGAGCCTCTCTATTAACAGAAAAAATCTTTTTGAGAAATTCATGATCATAGCCTTTTTCTGCGTAATCTTGTGCTAAATTGATGAGAATATCAACCGGCACTGCTACCCCGTTAATGTTTTTGTCAGTATGAATTGTGCTTATCTGCTCATTGATATTAGGCCCAAACGAACTTGCAATATATGCGAAGAACGCAAGCGGCAAAACAGTATTTCCATACTCTTTGTAGTTAGGAATATACTCATCTTCCATGACACGCCTGTGATCTCCGGAAATGCTATAGCCGTTTTTGTATGCTTTGTTGTCGATAATGCCGCAATAGCCGGACTCTTGAGATTCAACAAAGACATCAGGAGTATTTCCTATCGGCCCGACGTGCTTAGCGCGCATTTTGAATATCTTCCTGAACATTTCGCAAGTAGCTGATTCAAAATCTGCTGCGCCAGATCTGCCCGTATGAGCCAGTTCTCTGTATGCAACGAAAAAATCATTCATATTTCCGTGAGGATAATTTTTAATCAAGAATCTTTCTATTTGTCTTTCATCAATACCGGTACTGCGCGATATATAATCAACAATATCCGGTGTAATTCCTGTAATAGGAGTCTTCAGCGCAAGTAAAACATATTCATGTCTTATACGGCTTTCATTTCTTTCTTTTTGCGAAACAGCATTTTTACGGTCAAAATTTCTCAAATCTTTTGAAGAAAATCCCTTGCCATAACTCCGCTGATAATTCTCTGTAAGTTCAGGATTTTTAATAAAAGACGGTGATGTCTCTATGAAATTTTTAACCTCATTTTCCTTGCCGTCCCTTATTGAGAGAGTTTTTATTCCGCGATCCACATACTGTGTCAGGCTTATGTAGTTGAAGAAAGTATTCGCTATATTGCTGTACGCTTTTGTCGGTGTGTCATTCATATAGCCATCGATCTCCATATTCTTCCTGAATTGCAATATCCTATTAACGACATCTTCAAACACGGTATTATCATCAGATTTTGCAGTATGGATAATTATTCCATACATTTCTTCCATTGTGATCACATTATTCAACCTGGAATCCATCAGAAGCCTGAAGATAAATTGAAAAGGATGGACTCTGAACGAATGATCAACACTGCCGCTTCCAGACCATACAGCCGCTGAAGGATACTGATACCTCTTTAACTGCAAACGCATAGCATCAACGAAGCTCACATTGCCTTTTACAAGTTCTTCGCCTATCAACGTAAGCCTGCATTTTCTATTTTCATCTTCAATAAAAATGAGGCCTAAATCTTTCATTTGCTTAAATAAAGTTCGAGTACCGCCGCCTCCTTGTTCAGCTTTTCTGGCTCTAAGGCTGCCGTGTTCTGTGATATCCCTGTTGCCTAGAGAATCTTCAAATTCAATTTGCAATTCATTATCCCATACTTTGCCTACACATATATCGCTATATGTTATGAGAGCCTGAAGAATCGTAGTTAATTTTCTTTTTTGTCTTGATACAAACCAATGGTTATAGGACATGAGTGTTCACTCCAATTATTCGCCTATCTTAGCACTTACAGAAGGGTACTCAATTCCAGCAAAGGTATTCAGAATGGCGTCAAAGATGACCTTCGCTCCTTTAGGAGGCACGGCCATTCCTATCTGTTTGCGGACAGATGAATAGTTGCCAAAAAATTCGTAGTTATCAGGAAAAGTCTGGATTCTTGCGCGCTCTCTATTTGTAAGTTCACGCTGTTCATCAGACCAGTGATACATAGATGTCCCGCCTCCGCCTGCGGCTGTCACAGTATATGACGGTTTATCAGGATCCAATTTTCTATAAATCTGACTGATTTTTGTCCGAGTCTTAATCTTCAGATACTCAGGCAAACCCTTAGCCTGCCACACATTCTCTCCAGGCTTTATATACGATAAACGTTGTTTTACTTTATCTTGAAGCGGACGAATCTCATTATTCGGAGAATCTGCAGGGATGTTAGATAACGCCGTTCCGGCGGTTACATCGCACATTGAATAAGGCTCTGGCGAAGGTACACGGAATTTTACTCCCTCATCATCAATATCTTTCCTTATGCCCACAATTATGATTCTGTGCCTTGTTTGCGGCACTCCGTATTGCTCAAATTTATACATATGCGGGACAACAATATATCCGGCACTTTTCATATCATCTAATATTTGTTTAAAGTGTTTTCCTGAACCCGCTGACTTTAGTCCGCCTACATTCTCCGCTAAAAACCATTTTGGCTGATATTTTTTCAACACAATAATTCCGTATTTATAAAGCTGTCCGTATTCATCATCATCAAGACCTCTATGTTCTCCTACATTAGAAAAACTATTGCACGGAAAACCGTAGGCAAAAGCATCGATAGTACCAAGTTTGCTTATATTAAGATCACGAACATCTTCACAAAAAATTGTATCTGAATTGCCATTGCAGATATTGTGGGAATAAGTCAAACATGTGTCCTTATCAAAATCAGATGCCCACGCATGTTTAATACTAAACATACCGTCTTGGCTTTCTGCCATGTGTGCTCCACAAGCTATTCCACCGGAACCGCAGAAAAGCTCACCTAATCTAAAAATCTTCCTTCGCATTACTTTCTCCTCTGGCTTTACGTGTTCCCAACGTTCTCAACGGGTTAAAATGCCGTAGCATTATATTTGTTTTTTAATATATTAAAACATTTTGAAAATGTCAAATACAATTTAGCCGCTAATTTTAGAACATATCTCCAGTACTTCTCAAGCTATTAAGTTTTGCAAAGTATGAAGATTATTTGCAAAAAAGCAAATTCCTAACTTCTTCATAAGCTGGCACGGCTAAATAGGCTGAGAGCTTCTGAGCCGAGCCCTTTGTGTCCTCAGCTATATTTTTGTAATAATCACACAGTTACAAATTTTTCCAACGGTTTCAAACTGGCCCATTGGGCAAGTTTCAACTTCTTGTCCTGCTGCCCTGCCTTCTTGGCTATCACAAGGGCGGCAACAGCGGAAGTCATCAGAGCCACATTGAACGGCACAATCGCTAACAAGGACAGCGAAAGAGACCCCTACTATCGGAGAGTCATTATCGACCAGAAAGGCCGAAAGAGAACAATCACAAAGGATTCCAGCGTCGCAGGGTCGTTTGAAGAAAAATGCGAACTTGCAACTCAGCCATTAACAGAAAAAGATATGCCAACACTTCAAGCAGTAATCGAAGCACTGAAAACGGCAGGGGCGAAAAGCTCTAACAAACGTGGGTGTGGAATCCATCTTCACCTTAGCTTGGACAGCCACAGCTTACAACGGCAAAGAAATAAAGGCAATGATCTATGTTATGAACACACGGGATACAGTTTCACCGCCTGATGCTGGATATTACCAGATCATCGATGACGGCTATACTTACTTCGATTTCGATAAGAAGCTTCTGAAGAAGGCATTAAAAGAAGCGTGTAGTAATCACAAACTGGCATAAGAAAAAGCACATCAAAAAACACACCAAGAAAAAACAATTGGGAAGAAGGTAAAAATCGGTAAAAATCCTTCCCAATTGTTTTATTGTCAAATATTACAAGGAGTATTTTCCTTGTCCTGTGTCATTACTGTAGCCCTCTTTGCCTCGACTATAGCTTCATAGAGATCTGACGGAAATGCTTCAGAATAAGTCTTTGTTGTGTACATACCAGAGGCGGCATACTAACTTGTGCCAGCGATAGGCTTTTGTGTGAATACCGAAAAAACCATAAATTTTTCTTAACATTTTTTGCTCCTTTCATCATAGAGATGGCAGTCTATTCTCTCTTTGAAGAAGGCTTATTTTTCTTTCCTCCAGCCTCTTCAGCCCCTTTAGCGTGGCGTAATCTTAGCTCTGACAAGGCTTTGTCAGGATAGGAAGTCAGCGGGCTCACAGGCCAGACTATAAGCGGGCTAGAACGTTTTTTTCAATCACAAACTCTGCTGATTTTTTAGAAAACAGGCCGTAATTTAGCCGTAATTGGGCCGTTTTTGATAGCAAGATATAAAAAATCAATTCTTTCTTACTGAACGGCTACACAGTAGGAAAAGAAGCAGATCACACTTTGTTATAAGTATTTTGGGGTAATATTCTGACGGTTATCGTCAACCCGTGATCTCTGCTTTTCTTAAACCGCCGTATCGACAGCCGCGCCGTTCTTCTTTGACGGTATAGTCTCTGCCAAGTTGAAAACAACAAGAAACAACAGCAACAACAAGAAAGGAGTAGCCCAAAGATGGCGAAAACAGATAATTTCAGAGAAGAAATAACGGCGAAAATAATCACAGCCCTTGAGACGGGCACAGCCCCATGGCAGCAACCATGGAATGGAGCTGAAGCACTGCAGAACGCTGTGACAAAACACCAATACACTGGGATAAATACCATTATCCTATCTCTAGCAGCGATGAGCTTAGACGGCGGTAAATATCCGCGCTGGCTCACATACAATCAATCGGCAGAACAGGGCTGGAAAGTCAAGAAAGGCTCTAAAGGCACTCACGTCCTGCTCTGGAAGCCAACGGTCTGTACTGATGAGAACGGTAAACGGGAAATCACGGCAGTCCTCCAGCGGACGTTCACAGTCTTTCACGCGAGTCGAATTGAAGGGATTCCAGAGTATATTCCACCAGAAGTAAACATCATTGAGGCTCACGAGAAGGCCGATAGGATCATTGATCATAGCGGAGCGAAGATTGTGTTCGGCGGCGGCGAGGCATTCTACAGCCCCAGTGAAGATTACATTCAAATGCCGCCAAAGACGGATTTCAGGACAGCCGAGGGGTACTACTCAACATTTTTGCATGAACTCTGTCACTTCACAGGCCACCCAAGCCGGTTAGATCGCGTCCAGCGTTGTGTGGCCGATTTAGCAAAGATTACGCCTTTGAGGAGCTAATCGCCGAGATGGAAAGTCTCTTTGTGGCTACATCGGCCGGTATCCCTCAGTCGGAAACAGAATTCCAGAATCACGCCAGTTATATAGATAGCTGGCTCGGCAACCTGCGTAACGAAAATATGTACATCTTCAAAGCGGTGGCAGAGGCAAGCAAAGCGGCCGGGTATTTGTTGCGGAGAGCTGTGATAGCTGCAGGCGGCTCAGAAGATGAAGAGGCTGCGGCTCAGAGCGGTAACGGTGCAGACAGCCAGCAGGAATAAGAATGCAACACGGTAACTGTGGGTAACGAAGAACAGAAATTGACGGGCTGTGAGATACCCGCCTTTTGTTACTTCAATCCACCCATTTTTTTGTAAATATCGCCTCGCGCACCTGCAAGAAGTGTGTTTATAACCACAATTTTGTTCTTGATGATCGCATATACAATGTGCCAATCTCCAAGCTTAATACGATAATATGTATTACGCTTACCACTGATTTTTTTAACATTGACCCTCTCTGGATGCTCTCCGACTAATAATTCTTTGATGGAGTCAATATAAGCTTCCCTAACATCCTCGTGAGCCTTGAAAAACTTATCGGCAAATTTTGTGTATTGAATTTCATATATCATTTTTCACATGACGAAACTTACACAGTGAAACGTTCAACAGCAGCGATGCTTAAATCATCATCAGTTAGTGCATCAATCTCCGCCAGAATCTCTTCAGATTCCTCCGGCGAAGCTTCCTGAATGTTGTTTGTCAATTTGTAAAAATGGTTCTGCTTCATTTTTTCAAGGTATTCTTTTATAGCCTCTCTTATTACGTCTGTCATTGTCATACCAAACACAGAAGCTAACTTTTTGATGTCAAAAATTTCAGCTTCATTCATTCTTAGATTAATTGCTTTCATACCGCCAAATACCTCCTATAAGTTATTCTTTTTATTTTTTGTTCTTTACTGTAAAGATCATTCCATATTATGAATTAGTATATATCGTAAAGATAGTAAGGTCAATATATCTCATATATCCCGTATTGCTATATTTTAACAGTCTTTAGCCGTGTTCTCGAACAAATTCTTCCATGATTTCAATGGCCTCGTACAGATCGACGCGCCTGTCGGTCGTAATTTTCATCCCGTACTTG
>CALAUZ010000066.1 GCA_937892105.1 uncultured Fretibacterium sp.
AGGCGTATCACACAATAGTGCGCGATGATGCCGACGTTATAATCGCAGGAGGAACTGAGGCGGCATTAAGGGCGATAAGCATTGCAGGTTTCGCGTCAATGAAAGCACTTTCAACCCGCAATGATGACCCCGAACACGCTTCAAGGCCGTTTGACCTTAACCGCGATGGCTTCGTAATGGGAGAGGGTGCAGGCGTTGTCGTACTCGAGGAGCTTGAACACGCATTAGCCAGAGGTGCGCACATTTACGCGGAGTTCACAGGGTACGGAACTTCATGCGATGCAGGACACATCACCGCCCCTGACCCCGAAGCAAAAGGCGCGGCGTTCGCAACTGAGAAGGCAATAAAGATGTCGGGCTGGGAGAAATCACAGGTTGACTACATCAATGCTCACGGAACGTCAACAGGCCTTAATGACAAGATGGAAGCCGGAATGATTAACCATGTATTCGGCGATTACGCAAAGAACATTACAGTAACATCTACGAAGTCCATGATTGGGCATTGTCTCGGAGCCGCAGGAGGGCTTGAGGTTATAGCGTCCCTTCAGGCAATCGAGGAAGGTTACATTCACCCCACTCTGAACTATGAGACCCCTGATCCTGAATGCGACATCAACATTTCGACAGGAAAGGGCGTAAACAGGAAAGTGGACAGGCTGCTCGTGAACAGTTTTGGTTTTGGCGGGCATAACGGAGTATTGGCGTTTGAGCGTTATGGCAGAGATTAACCTTGATGCCCTGAGGAACAAGCAGAGGCTTGACGAACACGAGATAAAGTTCCTTGAAGAAGGCTTAGGCTATACCTTTGAGGACAAAATGCTTCTTGAGGAGGCACTGTGTCATTCGTCATTCTCACATGAATACGGCCTCAATTATAACAATGAGAGGCTCGAATTTCTCGGAGACGCTGTGCTTGAGTTTATCGTAACGCGTACATTGTTCCGAACATACCCTGACGCTAACGAGGGAGAACTTACGAGAATGCGCGCCGGACTTGTCAAGGCAGATACACTCTACAACAAGGCCGATTCCCTCCGCATACCGTACATAGTCCTTCACGGTAATACTATGAAGTCAGGAAGTCTCCCAAAATCCGTAACAGCTAATGCTCTTGAAGCAGTAATCGGGGCTGTATGTCTCGACGGCGGAATGAGTGCTGCTGAACGTGTGGTGAAAAAGTTATTCCTCAACGATTCCGAAGAACAAACCATAACGAGAGACCCCAAGACGGCTTTGCAGTTATGGCTTCAGGCAAGAGGAATGCCATTGCCAAAATACGAGCTTGTGAACGTTACGGGGCCTTCACATGCTCCGGAGTTCACGGTCAGGCTTTACATGAATGGCTTTGAGCATGTCGAGACTGACAGAACCAGGAAGGGTGCGGAAGCTAAAGTTGCAGGACTTATACTCCGGGACTTGAGGACTAAATTTGGCGCGTAAGTTAATCATAGCAATAACGATAATATTCTTTGCAGGACGGGCGGGCTGGTGCGATGACAAGCTGAATGTTGCGGTAACTCATCCATGGCTTGCCCTTCTTGCCAGTTTCATTGGAGGCCCTGAAGTGAGCGTTACATCACTGCGAGTGTGGAATGCCAATGGAGATTTGGTTATGGCTGAACGCGGAAAGGTATTGCGGGAACTTGAGGACGGTGCAAAGATTATTGCGCTTGATGAGAACGACGCTCAGGCTTCCGGAGTAAAGACAGCTGAAAAATACAATATTAAATATTTATACTCACCTTTTCCCGTCAGCGCAACATCGTTATATGATCCATCAGTAATTCCGTTTGTAGCACAGCGGGTACTTACGGCGTTATCGGAATGGGACACGCAGAATTACCCCTACTATCAGAGAAGGTTAGCGGAATTTCAGGCGAGGTTATCCAGTTCTGTGCTTGTCGGCCAGGTGATGAAGGATATTGCGATATGCGATTTCACTGGTTCAGCGGGGGTATTGCTTCGTGCTGCGGGTTGCAAGGTTGAGAAGCCGGAGGGTATTGAACGGTGGCAGAAGGGGAATTTTTCCGGACTTCGGGAGTATCTGGAAGACGCTAGAAACAAGGGTGCGGCAATCATTATTGACGATGACACTCCTCCTTCTCTGAGGCGGTATCTTTCGGGGCGTTCTGACGTGTACAAGTGGGAACGTCCTGACCTTGAACGGGATTATCCCACGTTTTTGCATGAACAGTATATTTCGTTGTGGCAGAAGATTATTGCGAAACCTTTGCCGGGTCGTACTAAGAGACGCTAGATTACTCCTTCCAGTATCCTTACAGCATTTCTCACGCAGTCATCGCACGAACATAATACCTTTCCCGTACCAACACCCTTAATCTCACGGCATATAGATCCTCCGCACTTCTCCGTGAAAGCATTGTACAGTTCCTTTGCGTCGTTCCTTATGGGCTTACCCTGATACTTCACGAGACCCAGCACCATCTGCGCTCCACACAACGCACCGCATGTAGCCTCCATGCAACCCATTCCCATTCCGAAACCTGCTCCCAGCTTCCTGAGTGTCTCCTCGCTAACTCCAGTCTCATCAGCGAACACACAAGCTACAGCCTGACAGCAGTTATAGTGTGCGTCCCCTGTCCTGCTCTTTAGCTCTGCGGCTCTGTCCTGCTTCTCC
>CALAUZ010000067.1 GCA_937892105.1 uncultured Fretibacterium sp.
AAATAAATAATAAACAGCATTTAGCTGTAATGAGAGAAGGAATCGGGAGACGATGCGAACGTTTTGCTGAAAGCCTCCCTGATTTAAAGATTTCAACGAGATAATTTTTAAGAAAGGCGGATGGCTGATACAGCTACTATGAACAATATGAACGAAAACGTATCAGTTGAATTGGTTAAAGTTGAATACAGCGGTCAACGTCCCACTGTGCTTGGCCGTGATCTTCATCAAGCGTTAGGGATCAAAACAGCTTACAAGGATTGGTTTCCTCGCATGTGTGAATATGGCTTTGAAGAAGGCAGGGACTTCATTTTATTGCCTGCTCAAAAAAGAGCGACCAATAATCCTAAGAATCCATGGACTGAAGTTAATGATCATCAGCTCACGATCGAGATGGCGAAGGAAATCTGCATGATCCAGAGAACTGAAATCGGTAAGCGATGCCGCGAATATTTCCTTGAGATAGAGAAACGGTATAACGATCGATATAACGAGCAAAGTAGAGCATTAACTCCCGCTGAAATTCTTCTTGAGCATGCCAAGATGCTGGTAGAACAAGAGCGAAGAATGGCCGCAGTCGAGAGCAAGGTTGATTCCGTGGAAAATAACGTCTTAGCCATGAAAACTCAGGTTAATGACTTGGAAACGAAATTTGAATCCAAGTTGAACCCGACGGTCGGCATGGATTGGTACACAATCACCGGCTACATAGCTCTCAATAAATACCGAGTAAATCCGAACGATTATGGGAAACTTGGGAAAGCCGCGGCTCGTTTATCGCGAGAGAAAGGATATCCCATTGGCCAAGCTCCGCATCCGACATACGGCCATGTCGGCGTGTATAACTCCGATATTTTGAGTGAAGTTTTCAAGTGCTACGAAGGAAAATGGTGAGTGATGTGAGTGACACTAGTGACGTTAGTGATACAGGATTATTTTGCAGACGTATAGCAAAATAGCGTCGAAAGAACGGTGAAAACAAATGAAAACAAATGAATACTATGAATGTGAAGCCAAGGCCGAGAATGCAATCGGTGACGTCATCGACAATCATATCTGGGAAGGCTGGACAGTCAGAGATTTTATCGAAGCCTTGAAACCGGAGCTGGATTTAATAATGACAGGCCGAAGCTGGAGAAAGCCGTTCAAGACAAGAAAAGCTCTGGAAACTTGGTGCGCTGATAATCAGCCTCAGTATAAAGAACCGCTCAGGGAAGTAGCAACATACTTCTCGGTTCTATACGGGATTGGAAGAAGCGGCAGAAGCGGCAACAAAACCGGCGAAAGAAGGATGTGACGCAACATTGGGATTTGTTGAAGCATTGTTACTCATTTTTATTATCTTAAAAACCACTGGTCAGCTAACTTGGCCGTGACTCTGGGTATCCTCTCCTCTGTGGATTACATTATCTCTAATTGTTGCAGTAATTTTGTTGAGCATCATTCTGGTTATCGTTATGGCTTTATTGGATTATGTGGAAGAGTACATGCATCGAGCATCCAAAGCACCCAAACGAAAGCTGTAATATCTATAAAAACTATAACTGTGTCAAGAAAGCGTAAACGCACAGCTTTCATAGACTTTGCTAACTACATGCCAATTAGGCACTTAGTTTTTATGTTTTTAGAACCTAGAAGACGTAACAATTTACCGAGTGAGGTGAGTTATTATGAGTAGCAAAACATCACATCATGGTTCTGGAAGTTCAGGTTTGATCAGCGGTCTCAGTTTCAGCGTTGGCCTTGTTATTTATCGGCTTGAAATTGACGGGTTTTCTTCCGACGTGGACTTGGCTCTGGGTTTTAAGTCCTTTGAGGATTACATTGTCCATAGCTCTTGTCATTGCAATCATTGTGCTGGCGTTTGATGAAGTCAACGATAATTTGAAAGCTGAGGGTACAGACGACTGATGGCAAACAAAGATTGTATGTAAAAGTACTCCTTTATGTGAATTGCTCTGAGCCTTGCAGGGCAATTCATTTTTTACGCTGTAAGAGCAAATGATTATCTAAATTAGCATTTTTCGCCGTAAGGGCAATGCGTATAAAAAAGGGCAAATTGAAAAGCGCCCGTTAGTTCAGGTGCTTTTTTTCGACATTCATTTGCGGCGATGCTGTTAAAAAGCTGTGCATATAGAGCTTAAAAATGTGAGATCTAACTAACATTTTATGCCATATCCGGCAGTCGTGCTTGGCTGGGGCGGGGGGCGGTATAAATCTATAAAGCCAGTCCACGACCAGACCGATCGTGGCCCGTCGTGAGCAAAAACGCAAAATTCAGGGGGCGGGGGGTAAGATAAAGGAATGTTTAATGATTAAATAACGCGGGCGCACTAGTGAGTACGAGTGAGTACGAGCGCACATGTGAAAGTGAAACAACGAAAAGAGGCATTGCCGCTGATTTTGTTAGCCCATGTTTCGGCTGTCTTCCGGCCATATTACGCCCATGTCCAATGAAACCGCATGAGAGCCAAAGTTACGAGAAGCGGCTCGAAAACCTACGGCCAATCATCTTACTTTTTACATTTGCATAATGGCAAAATTTTTATTTCGACGCAATATGAGAAATTCGACTGAGGTATGGTGGTCGATATGTGGTGATACGGCTACCTGGCTACTTCACGTGCCGCCAACGAAAGAACTACTGAAAAAGAGGGGACACACTATTTGAAAAGAAGGTTCAAGGACGATGTGATTCGCCCTGATGAGTATGTGGATATTTGCCCTAACTGCGGTGGGCTGTTCAATCCCAATCCAACAGGCCGCCGGAAAAGATTTTGCTCCGATAGATGCCGCCTGATTTGGAATCATAAGCATCCGCATTCAGAACGATGGAAGGACACGAGCAGAATCGTTATCTGCCCTGTGTGCAAGAAGGATTTTATAGCGACACGGGAATATAAAACGCAGAGAAAGTACTGTTCGCGGGCTTGTGCAAATACAGGCAGGAAAGGAGAAAAGAACGGGGAATAAGAGAATGGGGAACACGAAAAGGAGTAATCAAAATGGTAATCAATCACGTGAAACACGAATTTGATGTTGAAACTCAAACGGAAATGTTCTACTTAATCAAGCATCTCGCTAATTGTGAGGCGTTTGAAGTCGATGGCTTGAAAGCGCGAGCCATGATGCTTATCGAAAATTTAAGGAGGAGCATAGGTATATGAGATGCCCTATGGAGTTATTACTTTTGATTTTAGGCGTTTGGTGGCTTGCAATAATGCCCGGAATATTTGTTGTTGCCACGTTCAATGCCATCAGCGATTGGATCGAGGAAAAGGCAAGGGAGCTTCGGAGGAAAAATTAATGTGCCTAATAGGATTCTTGACTGCAACGCTGTTCTTGAGTTGCGGCATGATCTTAGTGCTTCAGCTATGTAGCATTGCAATAATAAAACTGTGGAAATGGGGCAGGAGCAAATAAAACTGGCAAGTAGGAGGAACAAGCGTGATCATTAAGAATCAGGTCAAGTGTAATCATTGTGGCGACATCATCGAGAGTAAGCACAGCCATGATTTCCGAACTTGCTCCTGTGGCTGTGTATCCGTTGATGGCGGCCATGACTACCTGCGACGCTGCTATAAGGCAGAGGGCGATTTTGAGGAGCTGTCAATCATGAAAGAAGACAGAGAAGAATGTGAAGAAAGTGAGGACACGCATTAGTGTTTAGGACAGAAACAAAAGAAACTACAGAAATTCGTTTTGAGGACGGTTTCTTCGATGACATGATTAAGGGGATCGAGAAATTGGTAACTACAAGCCCTAAAGGGAACTTTGATTCCGGCTGGAATGCGGCATTAAAGAATTGTGTATATAAGCTGTACGCATTCTTCGGAAGAGGAACGCCATCGGTCGATGTACTTAATGTGCTTACACCGTTACAGCCTGACAGCGATAAAGAAGAACAAGAGATGGTAGTTACAGCATTCTTCGATAAATTAGTTTCAGAAATTTTGAAAGCGCGTATCCTGAATCCTGTGTATGAAGATCATAAGGCTTGGAACTCAGCCATTCATGTGTCTTTGATTAGGATTTACAACTTCTTTGGCAAAGGTGAACCGCCCGAGAAGATTTCAAACCTTTTCTTAGACAGTATAAAAGCACCGGATACAAGCGATAAGGCTGATTCGAGCAACGTTACAGAAAAGTGTTCAGCGCAAATTGGCGAAATCAGACCGCTTATTGAAGATCCGATCACACATCCAAGTTATTACTGTTCGGGAGGCATTGAAACGCTGGATTTCATTGAGGCCAAAGGACTTAACTTCACACGCGGCAATGCCGTGAAATACATAACTCGCGCTGGATACAAAGACCCTGCCCAGGAAATCCAAGATTTAAAAAAAGCACGCTTCTATATCGATTGGGAGATTAACCGACTGAAGGAGAAGGGTTAATAAAGATTAATGGGAGATGCTAGAGACTGATGAGCTTGTTACTTTTTGACATTCCAGATCAAACGCCGGTACTCAAACTTTATGGTGAAGAAGTTCAGCACATTGTGGCTATGGAGGAATGCTCGGAATTAATCCAAGCTATATCCAAGACTTACAGGGCGCAAAGTCTTCCCAATACATGTACTACAAGGGACAAAGCAAGATTGAATCTTATTGAAGAAGCCGCTGACGCTTTGATTTGCCTTCAACAACTCATGGATATGTACAAAATCACTGAGTTGGACATACAAGGGTTTATTGACAAAAAATGCAAACGACAGGAGGAAAGAGTTAATGCGGAACTCAGCAGAAGAAATTGCGGACGAGAGAATTGTTAATGCAGGTGGTACTGCTACTGTGGCTACTGCCATGCCCAAGAAAGATCACATACCAACGCTCATCGACCGTTTCATGAGAGAGAATGTGTCTATCGATCCACATTCGGAAATCATGTACGGCAGTGATCAGGTCTATGTAAGTTGTCCTCGCAGATTTGCGACAGTGGGGCTTGAGATTATTGCCGGCTATGGGCTTCAGCTACTTGTTGACAGACTGAGAAAGGACTTAGGTTTCAAGCCGCTTGAGCCGATTGATGATGAAGATTACGATGAAGATTGTGATCAGGAAGGTGAGTATTATTTCTACGCCGGCCTGAACGATTACACTGACAGCAAAGTTGATAATTGCATTAGCGTCATAATTGAGAGCGATGAAGCGCCGGACAACGAAGAACTTTACACGATTGACTTGTCGGAAGAAGAGCAGAAAGCACTCTACAGACGACTTGATGAAGAGAGCCGTATTTTGTTCAGGAAGTCATGTGAGGATTTGCTTGAAGAGGCAAGGGCGGAGATGGAGAGAATGGAGAAAATGGAGAAAAAGGAGGAATGATATTTTGCGGGTAATTAAACGAGACGGACGGGAAGTCCAATTTGACGCGGTGAAGATTCGCCACGCTATCGAAGCGGCAAACGCGGCTGTCACAGAAAAAGATAGGCTCAGCAAAAATGAAGTTGAACTTATTATCTCAAGAGTAATAAGAAGCTGTGAAGATTTAGGACGGACACTCAGTGTCGAAGAGGTTCAGGACATAATTATTTCTGAACTTGCCAAAGCCGGTCATATAAATCTTATGCTTCATTACAGCGAGTATCGTTACAGGCATGAAATGCTACAAAAGCAGAATAGCACCGATGCTAAAATCTTGTCGTTGCTTAGGCATGAGAACGAGTTAGCAAAGCAGGAGAACGCCAACAAAGACCCAATCATCAATTCTACGATGCGAGACTACTTGGCTTCGGAAATCAGCGAGGACATTTGCAGACGGTATATCTTCCCAGAAGATGTAATCCGTGCCCATGATGAGGGAATAATTCACGTTCATGATATGGGGTACGTCAGTGGCCCAATCAGTAACTGTGAGCTTGTGAATCTTAAAGACATGCTTCAGAACGGCACTGTAATCACAAACACACTAATCGAGAAACCTCATTCATTTAGAACTGCCTGCAATATTGCAACACAAATCATTGCCCAAGTTGCGAGCAACAGTTTTGGAGGTCAAACAATCTCATTAGCTCATCTTGCGCCATTTGTTGACATATCACGTCAGCATTACAGAGATGAAGTTCGCAGTGAGTTTGAAGCAATCGGCAAGACCGCAAGCGAAGCTGAGATAAACCATATAGCGGAACTGAGGGTTCAGAAGGAAATTAAGGACGGGGTACAGACCATCCAGTATCAAAGCGCGACTTGTTGAGACATGAAAAGTGTCTCCTTGACAGCACAAAAATGCAGTCAAGAACTGCATATCCGAGTGAGCGGAATGATGGGGTAACGCCCAGAAACACTCCCTTTAATACTCCGGCACGCGTCATATAGCGAAAGCTAAGGCGTGTGAAGCCCGGTGAAGTCGGCTGAGAGTGACCGTACAGGAAAAATCCTACGAAAGTTGCCCAGAGGTGGGTGGTGTCACCTATAGGTCGGAAGTCTATAATGCATACACGGTTAGAATGGTATGAAAAAGCCTGACGAACTGGCGAATGTAAGGGTCTATAATTGGACGTGATAGAAATGTCACGGGTTCCACGAAGGGACGTTAGCGTGGTTGAGTAAGAATTTTGGTTATGAAAGACCATTATCCGTTACAGGCGGATACGTGCTAACAGGCTCAAAGTCAGAACCTAAATATGCAAGAACAGATAGGATATGCGGAACAAGGAAAGGTATCGGAGTTGTGCAATACGACTAAGACGGCGAAGAATAATAAGCGTCTGAACCGATGCTGAAAAGTAGAGGTCGAACCAATGAAACTTCTGTAATGGAAGCGGAGGAATGGCCTCAAGTCGTTCAAAGTAAATTCGAGGTCACTATACTACATAGGATTTCGAGTATGACCAAAAGCGTCACTCGTCGAAAGGCAGGTGATGCCTATGCCAAAACAAAGCAAGGTAAAATGCGAGGGATCCATTCGTTACTCTGAATACTATGGCATGCAGGAAATATTCGACAGACTGTATCAACAGTCCAAAGAAAGTATCCCGCTTGAAAATGCAATGGACTTAATTCTATCAAAGGACAACATTGTATTAGCCTACAGAAACATAAAGAGAAACGATGGAAGTAATACCAGGGGTACAGACAGGCTCACAATCAAAGATATCGAAAATCTTACGGTAGATGAAGTTGTTGAAAATGTTCGTAAATTCCTGGTGGGGTCTAAGCATGGATACCGACCTAAACCGGTACGCAGGAAGGAGATACCTAAGCCAAACGGCAAAACCAGACCATTGGGAATACCGTGTATCTGGGACAGGTTGATACAGCAATGCATCCTTCAAATCCTGCAACCATATTGTGAGGCAAAGTTCAGTAGTAACAGCTATGGGTTCCGCCCTACAAGAAGTGCAGAACATGCGATATGTAAAATGTACAATCTCATGAATCTGTCACATCTGCATTACGTTATAGAACTGGACATAGAAGGTTTCTTCGACCATGTAAATCACAGCAAGCTGATAAAGCAAATGTGGAGCATGGGAATAAGAGACAAGAAGCTCATTTACATTATCAAACAAATCCTGAAAGCACCCATTCGGATGCCAGACGGAAAAACCATAATCCCAACAGAGGGCACGCCGCAAGGTGGAATTATTTCCCCATTACTGGCAAACATAAACCTCAACGAGTTTGATAAATGGATAGAAAGCCAATGGGCAGACCATCCTATCGCAAATGCACATGTGCACATGAACGGCAATCATCTCAATAAAGGAAATGGTTACGAGATAATGAAGAAGACCAACCTTAAGGAAATGCGTATCGTCAGGTATGCCGATGACGCAAGAATCCTGTGCAGAACAAGGAAGGACACCGAAAACACTCTGATAGCAGTTACAGAATGGTTAAGAGAACGGCTGAAATTAAATGTTTCGCCAGAGAAAACCAGAATTGTAAATGTCAAAGAGCAATGGGCAGAATATCTTGGATTTGAAATCAGGGTCGAACTGAAAGGTGGTAAATGGGTGGTGAAGTCTCGTATGTGTCGTAAGGCATACGAAAGAGCCTTGTATAACCTCAAAGAACAAGTCAAGTTAATGGCCAAACCAAGGGACAGCAAAAATGTTCACGATGAAGTTGTAAAATATAATCAAATGGTCATGGGCATTCAGAATTATTATCAGATTGCCACAATGATAAACATCGACTGCATGGCAATGCAAAGAGAAATCATGATATTGATGACCAGTAGATTTAACGGAACAAAACAGCGTGGAAATATGTTGTCTAGGGTCGGAAAAAGAAAGCTAACGGAATATGAGGCAAAGAGATATGAAAAGTCCAAAATGCTCCGATGGCTTAAGAATGAGGATTCTCCCATATATCCAATAGGATATATAAAGCACAAAAACCCAATGGGGTACCCGACAAACAGATGTCCGTATACACCAGAAGGGCGTAAGGGAATTCATGACAACGTAAAATTCGATAATATGTATTTATTGGCAGAACTCAGAAGCCAATGTGCATATGACAGAACGATAGAATTCATGGATAATCGACAGTCATTGTTTTCAGTCCAGACGGGAAAATGTGGAGTAACTGGAAGAAGTTTTATTACAATAAACGAAATCCATTGTCACCACATAACCTCACAAGAAAATGGGGGCAATGATAGGTACGAAAACCTTATACTTGTACTGGACGATATCCACATTCTTATCCATGCCAAATCCGACGATACCATAAAGAGGTATCTAACGAAAACAAAACTTGACAAAGAAGAGCTGATAAAGCTTAACAAATTAAGGGAAAAGGCACACAGAAGTCCGATTCCCAAAAACGTTTTGGATAGTATAGGATAGTATAGATAGGTCTTAAATTTACAAGAACGATGGAACGCCGTGTGCGGGGAAACTCGCATGCACGGTGTGGAGTGGGGGAAAAGTTGGAGATAACATCAAAGATTTACCTATCACTATTCCTGACACTGCTCACGACTAACGGTCAAACCCCCTTTGTTTCTGTGTTCATGTATCTTGATGAAGTTCAGCCTGGTCAGACTAGAGATGATCTCGGATTAATTATCGCGGAGACATTGAAGCAAAGGTATGAAGGCATCAAGAACGAAGTCGGAGAATGGATTAGTCCGGCATTTCCGAAGCTTCTGTACGTCCTCGACGAAGACAATATTACGGAAGATAGTCCTTACTGGCATTTAACAGTTTTAGCGGCTAAATGTACAGCTAGGCGAATGGTGCCGGATTACATCAGCGCGAAAGTCATGAGAAAACTTAAAGGCGATGTTTATGCCTGCATGGGTTTAGAATGCTCTTAGCCCATGTAAAACCTCTTGAACCGTGCTTAACGGGTGTGGCTTAAATAAGCTGCTAACGGTTAGGACTCTTTTAAGAGTTGAGACCGTGCTAAAATTCAAAATTATGAATAAAGTGTATCGACTATCCCTGATGAGTGTAAGGGAGTAGGGCTGGAAATAAGCACCAGCTCCAAGCGAGAGGCTATGTGTATAACGCGCATAGAATATATAGTCAGTACTTGCGGTGACGCAAGATTTTCACGTGTAGAGCGTTTTTAACTCCGGATACAGTCGGTCTTAATCCTGATAGAAGCCATAAGTATTACGGCCGCCTAAATCAGGGAGCTGTAACAATTAACCTTGTTGATGTGGCATGTTCAGCGGACGGCAATGAGGAACGCTTCTTGGAACTCATGGAAGAACGTACCGAACTGTGTCACAAAGCACTGAGAATCAGGCATGAAACTTTACTTGGAACACCGAGTGATGTAGCTCCTATTCTCTGGCAGTACGGAGCAATTTCAAGACTAGCTAAGGGCGAAAAGATTGATAAGCTGCTGTATAACAATTACAGTACCATCAGCCTCGGTTACGCTGGTCTTTATGAATGCGTTTACCGCATGAAGGGAGTTTCTCATACAGAGCCAGTCGGACACGATTTCGCCATTGAAGTCATGAAGTTTCTGAATAAGAAAACGGCGCAATGGAGGGAAGCTGAGAATATCTCCTACTCTTTGTATGGAACGCCTATGGAATCCTCTACTTACAAATTTGCGAAGTGCTTACAGCGCAGATTTGGAAAGATTCCAGAAGTAACGGATCACAATTACATCACGAATTCTTATCATGTAGTTGTCCGTGAGGAAATTGATGCATTCTCCAAACTGGCGTTTGAATCTGAATTGCAAGAGCTGAGTACAGGCGGGGCAATAAGCTATGTAGAAGTTCCCAATATGCAGAACAATATTCCTGCCGTGTTATCCGTCATGAAATTCATTTACGATAACATCATGTACGCGGAGTTAAACACAAAGTCTGATTACTGCCAAGTTTGCGGTTTTGACGGCGAGATAAAAATCGTCGAAGATGACGGCAAGCTTATTTGGGAATGTCCTAAGTGCGGTAATCGAGATGAACGCAAGATGAACGTCTGTCGCCGAGTTTGCGGTTACTTGGGTGTGAATTACTTTAATCAGGGCA
Organism: uncultured Fretibacterium sp.; assembly: GCA_937892105.1. The sequence goes on from CALAUZ010000067.1 coordinate 10,453, forward strand.
GAACGGCAGAGCTTCGAGAAAGAGTCTTGCATTTATAAGGAACAAAAAAAGATTTGTTCCATGACAATTTATTTTGGAACGAAATAAAGGATACCGATCATGAATTACGGAGCAATCAAGAAGAATGATATTGCCAATGGTCTTGGTGTGAGAGTTTCCTTGTTTGTCTCCGGCTGTAGAAATCACTGTGATGGTTGCTTTCAACCGCAAACTTGGGATTTTGAATATGGTCAGCCGTTCACGAAAGAAGTAGAAGATGAAATTTTAGGGGCTCTGCGTCCTGATTGGATACAGGGTCTTTCCATTCTCGGCGGCGAACCGATGGAAGCAGAGAATCAGGAAGCTCTTTTGCCTTTCTTGAAACGAGTCAAAGAAGAATACTCGAATAAAGATGTGTGGCTTTATAGCGGCTATGTGTATGAGCAGATTAAAGATGCTGCACTGCTTCAATATGTGGATGTCCTTGTAGACGGGCCTTTTATGGAAAAGCTAAAGGATCCGTCACTGGCATTTAGAGGTAGCAGTAATCAAAGAAGCTTGAATGTGCAAGAGAGTCTGCGTGCTGGTCAGGCTGTTCTTGAGGAGAGCTAGATATTGAATTAACAGGAGATACACTACGGCGTTGAGCTGTTTTTGTATAAAACAAATCCAAAAAAGCATTGAAGTAAGAATTTGGAGTAAAAATTCAAGTAAGAATTGGAGGAATGTTTTTATGTTGAATATTAAGTTGGAAGCTCCTTGGTACACTTGGAGAAAGAAAGCGGCGGCACTCTTTGAAGGTGATCCAGACATCATCGTCGGAGAAGTTTATGAGATTGACAGCGAAGATGTCCAGTACGGCGTTGATATTGAAGTGCGCAATCACGAGAAGTTTGTAGCCCTCGACATGGTATTGCCAAGCGTTAAAGAATTTGGTAACGTCAAGCTGGCAATCACGCTTTTCGATAAAGAGAATTCAGCCGTCAATCCCGATGCGGCGTTGTATGAAACAATCTTCAAAGGCAATCCTATTTTTGATAGGATCGAGGATACGGTTGATCATACCGGTACGCACATCGGCTATGTGGTATTCAAGCCTGTTATCAGTCAGTTCTTCGATGATAACTTATCGGACTATCACGGCAACTGGTCTGGCCTCGCGCAGGATATAGCCAATGATGTCTTTGACAATGATTTCATGGGCGTTTATTTCTGCACCGCCGATCTCAAGGAAGCCGCAAAAGCAGACTCCGTTGCAGACACTACCAAAGCCGATAACGCAAAGTCTGATGCCGACAAAGCTAAAGGCACAGCAAAAGCACTTGGATAGTATTCGCAATACACGGCTTCTAACTATTTTGGTCATAGCCGTAAAGGCATTCCGTGTTTAGTAAAGTTATTGAAGCATTGAGTCGAGAGTTTAATGGCTCTCGGCTCTTTTTGTCATTGATTTTTTTTGCTATAGGATAAGAAATAAGAAATGAAACAGTTCACTGACGGCGAATGGTTAATAGACGATGACAGCGACATTATTTATTATTTGTGGAAGACATTTAATAGCAATGACTTCTGCTGGTGTCGGCTTTACAGAACGCTATGCAAATGCGCGTTTAATTCAGGCTGCCCCTGAGATGTATGAACTTCTCCAGAAATTCTGTCTTTGCGTGTCTGATAGCGAACGTTGTATTGCAGCATTGACGCGACTCGCAGATGATGTTGAAGTGCTGATAGAGCGAATTGATAAGGGGTATTGATGAATACAAAGAACACATGGATATCAGAGATAACAGGACAAAAGCCGGAAATTAAGCCAGAGGCTAAGTCAGACTCTATATTAAATGCTGATAATTCTGTTAGTACTTCTAATAAATCTGTCAGATGCGACGCTTGCGGCTGTGCCTTTACTCCCGAAATTCTTACTCAGCGTGAAGGAGAGATTGAATACACTTTCTTCCGTTGTGCCTATTGCGGTAAGGCTTATATGGTTTCAATCACCGATGAAAAATTACGACAGGACATTGCAAAGTATGTGGTTATCACGAAGAAGGACAGACTAACTTCTGAAGAGACACAAAAAGCAATCGAACTGTTAAGAGCAAATAAAGAACGTGCCGAATTGTTGAGACATCAATATTTTAAGGAGAACGGTGAGTAATAATGACTAATGTAAAGACACAAGTATTCAAACTGGATGAACTTAATCCAGCAAAGTACAATCCAAGAAAGAAACTGAAGCCGGGCGATAAAGAGTTTGAAAAGCTCAAGAAGTCAATTCAGAATTTTGGTTACGTTGAATTGATTGTTGTAAACGTGGCAAATAATAACACAGTCATTTCGGGGCATCAGAGACTTTCTGTATTGAAGTATCTTGGTGAGACCGAAGCTGAATGCGTAGTTGTAGAGCTGAACGAGAACGATGAAAAGGCTCTCAACATCGCCATGAATAAAGTCACGGGTGCTTGGGACGAACAAATGCTGGCCGATCTGATCACAGACTTGAAAGAAGCTGATTACGATCTGGATTACACCGGCTTTGACGCTCCAGAGATTGATGCCTTGTTCTCAAATATCTACGACAAGAAAGTTAAGGAAGACAAGTTTGACATAGATAAGGAATTAAAACAGCCTGTCTTCAGTCAGCTTGGTGATATTTGGCATCTTGGCAGGCACAAAGTTATCTGTGGCGACAGTACGAACGATGAAACATATTCCAGACTTATGGAAGACGAGAAAGCCAATCTCATTTTGACAGACCCTCCGTACAATGTGAATGTAGAAGAAACAGCGGGCAAAATCATGAATGACAATATGAAGGATTCAGATTTTTACAAATTCCTTCTGGCCGCTTATAGTTGTATGCATTCTAATCTCGCTGATGACGGCAGTATTTATGTCTGGCACGCAGATACAGAAGGCATAAACTTCCGTACCGCATTCAAAGATGCAGGATTTTATCTTTCCGGCTGTTGTATTTGGGTAAAGAACGCACTTATCTTAGGGCGCAGTCCCTACCAATGGCGTCATGAACCCTGTCTATTCGGCTGGAAGCAGAAGGGAAAGCATCAGTGGTACGGTGATCGTAAACAGACTACAGTTTGGGAGTATGACAAGCCTAAGAGCAGTCCTGATCACCCCACAATGAAGCCTGTTAATCTCATGGCTTATCCAATCAAGAACAGCACCATGACTAATGGTATTGTCCTCGATCCTTTCTTGGGTAGCGGAAGTACGCTCATTGCTTGCTGTGAAACGGATAGGATTTGTCGAGGTATAGAACTTTATCCTAAGTTCGTAGATTGCATAATCAAACGCTTCATTGAATGGTCAGATGGCAAATACGATGATGTTTACGTTATCCGCAACGGTCAGCAACTGATGTTCGCTGAAGTTGCAATATTTGAACCAGAAGAACCTGAAGAGTCCAAAGAGGAAGAATAGCGAGGGTGATGAATTATACAGCGCGGCGAAATAGTTACACTCGGTCTCCACCGGCTTATGTGTGGAGATTCTACAAATCCTGCTGACGTGGCAAAACTCATGCAAAAGGATCACGCAAAGATTTTATTCACGAGTCCGCCATACAGTGATATGAGGGATTACAAAGGCCACGACATGAGCATTGAGCATCTGGCAAAGTTTATTCCAGTGACGAAAGATTACTCTGATGTCATGTGTGTTAATCTAGGTATTAAACGGAAAGACTTTGAAATTATCCAATACTGGCAAAAATACATAGATGAGGCAAAGTCTTGCGGTCTGAAATTATTATCATGGAATGTATGGGATAAAACTTTCCCGGGCAGTATTTACCAACAGCAGGCTATGTTTCCGATAAGACACGAATTCATTTTCGTCTTCGGCGAGAAAGCATACAAGCTGAACCGGACAATCCCGAAACGTATTGCAATCAACACTCATACCACATCGTTGAGGAGGCAGTCAGACGGTTCGATGAGAAGAACATCGGTTCAATCTCATAACGATGAACCCAATAAACAGCTTGAAACTGTGGTAGCTGTTCCGTCTGAACGAGGCTCTATACGTTCAAAACATCCTGCTGTAATGCCTGTTCAGCTTCCAGTTGAGTACATCAAAGCGATTACAAACGAAGGCGATTATGTTCTTGAACCATTCGCTGGAAGCGGCACAACGTTAATTGCCTGTGAACAGACTGGACGTAGATGTTTGGCAATGGAGATAAGCGAAGAATACTGCGATGTGATTATTGAACGTTATAGAGAGTTTAAGAAAGCAGAAGACGCAACAAGTGCGACAAGTGAAGAATCGAAGGAGGTGAAGTCATAATGCAATACGGCGAAATATTAGAACTCGGCCTACACAAACTAATGTGCGGAGATTCAACCAATAGAAATGACGTAACAAAGCTAATTGCGGGAGAAAGGATTGACTTGGTTTTAACTGATCCGCCATACGGAATACAAGTTCAAAATCCTAACTGCAAGGGCAAAATCGGAGGAAACGGAAGGATTTATCCTCGCGTCATAGGAGACATGAACACAGAGATGTTCAGGGATCACTGGCACATACTCAGAACCATTTGCAGTTTTTATATTATTTGGGGTGGCCAGAATTTCACAGATGTTCTGCCACCGGCAAGCGGCTGGATTTTCTGGGATAAAATGAAGAATAGTGATAAGCTGACTTTCGGTGACGGTGAACTTGCATGGTCGAACATCTCAAAGCGCGTTAAGAAGTACAGCTACAAAATGAACGGCTTTATGCAGGAAGGCGACAAAGAGCTGAATAAAAGATTTCATCCAACTCAGAAACCTGTTGAGTTGCATATGCGGCTTCTTGAGGATTTCAGCAAGCCCGGAGATGTTATCTTTGACGGCTTCGGCGGATCAGGGACTACATTAATCGCTTCTGAATTGACAGGCCGCAAATGCCTGATGATGGAAGTCAGTCCTGAATACTGCGACGCAATTGTTGACAGGTATAAGAAGCTTATGGAGAGACAGCAGGAACAGCAGCCACAAAGCAATGACGGGCAGCAGGAACAGCCGCGGGAAGTGGAAGAAGGGCAAGGTGAGACTGTTGAATGAACCAATCGGCGAGAAAGACGTAAAATGTGAACTTTATCACGATAACTTTCAGAATTTCAAATCATACAATATTCCAAAAGCTCAATTGGTAATAGCGGATATTCCTTATTGCTATGATGAACAAACTGAGTGCTGGACAGCAGAAGGTTGGAAAAAATACACTGAACTTACTCTCAACGATACAGTAATGAGTTTAAATTCTGTTACACAGGAGATTGAATATTCTGGTATAGAGCGAATTATCATACGTGACAATGATGAAAGGATGATAAGCTTTAATAATAATAATCTCAACTTGCTTGTCACTGAAAACCATCGAATGTTTGTAAAATCCGATAGGAAAAGACAAGGCATAGGAATAAGAAATGTCAGATGGTCAAGCGAAGATGGGATTCGATTGGCTAAAAAAACTGGTGCAATGTGGTTTATTCCTAGAAGCGGATACTCTTATACAAGCCATTCAAAAGTTAATGAAATAGTTATTCCTGCGTGCGATATACTGACCAAGGGGAGAGAGCATGTCAAAGCAGAAACAATTATTCCTCTTGATGTATGGCTTCCTTTTTTCGGCCTTTGGTTAGCTAATGGCTTTGTTTGTAATTCAAAAGCGAGCAATGGACGACAACTCTATACTGTCAGTATTAAACAGGCCGGTGAAAGAAGAAAAGCTGTAATGGAGATGTTGGAAAGGCTGCCGTACAAAGCAATTGAATATTCCAACAAAGGCACTGACAAGAGTAATATCAACATATATTCAAAGCAATTGTGGCTGTATATGAAGCAATTTGGTAAGTCGGACGAGAAGTTTATTCCTCGTTGGATACTGGATTTATCAACAGAATACCTCCAATTACTTTGGAAGTGGTATACATTTGGAAACTCTCATATCAGTGGCACCGGGATAAAAATTTCAAGTATTTCAGAGCGATTAATAAATGAGCTACAAGAAATCGCGTTAAAACTTGGAACTTTGTGTCAAATTAGAACTTTTAGTTATGGAAATTCTACACTTTACTATTTTCAGTATAATCCTGAAAGCAGGAATATAAGGTATAGCGGTAAAAGATATGTCGATGATTATTCCGGCAAAGTTTGGTGTATCACTTTAACCAATAATTCCGTATTCTTAGTTAGACGAAACGGGCTTATTGCTTTTTCTGGCAACTGTCTTGGAAATAGTTTTCATGCATCTCGTCCAGAGTGGTGGAAGGACGGGAAAATTGAAAACGGGACAAGTTCAAACGCTAACAAGGCTGCGTTTAATACAGATTACACTTTTAATCTTGCTGAGTACTTCCATTTCTGTTCTAAGATGCTCAGAAAAGAACCAGCAAAAGGAGAAAAAGATGCTCCAGCTATGGTTGTTTTTTGTTCGTTTGAACAGATGCAGGAAGTTATAAGGCAGGGTGAGAAGTATGGTTTTAAGCACTATATCCCATTGGTGCTAATAAAGCCTACAAGTCCTTCTGTACTGAAAGCAAATATGAAAATTGTTGGTGCTACAGAATATGCTTTAGTCTTGTACCGTGACAAGTTGCCTAAGTTTCGTAATGAAGATGAAAACGGGGTCAAACACATGGTGAAGAATTGGTTTGAATTTAAAAAAGATTCACCAAAAGATATTTCACGTATTCACCCTACTCAGAAGCCATCAAACGTAATCAAAAAGCTGATTGAGATATTCACAGATCCCGGAGATGTTGTTATAGACCCAGTGGCCGGAAGTGCAATAACTCTAAAAGTTGCACGTGATCTTGGGCGTAATTCATACGGCTTTGAAATCAGCGCAGATTTTTACAAGAAAGCTAAAGAGCAGATGTTGCAACAAACATCACAGTCATCGCAATCAGTGCAATCAAACGGGGAGGAAAACGTTGTTGAAAGTTGAGTTAATTTCACACACGAATAACGCGGCTCATCTCTGTGGCGAAGCCGCCGCAATTTGCACAAATTCAGATAAGCCTGAGAGTGCTTTATGCCATGCGCTTGATTCCGGACACACAAGTATTCTTGAGCACGCAGCGTTTACGTTCAAAATTGAAGGATTGAGCAGGGCGGCTCTGGCACAGTTGACGAGGCACAGACTTGCATCGTTCGATGTCCAGTCGCAGAGATATGTTCGACTGCCAGATGTTGATAATATTTATGCTGATGAACTCCTTGTATTTCCGCCAAGTATCTCAGAATCAAAATTTCTTGATGAGGCGAGGAACATCATGAACTATGTGATGAACCTTTATCAGCGAATGGTTGACGCAGGTATTCCGCGTGAGGACGCTCGATATATCACTCCACAGGCTATTCCGACATCTCTGATCATGACAATGAATGCACGGGAACTGCTTCACTTCTTTGCTTTACGAACTTGTAATCGTGCTCAATGGGAAATCAGAGAACTTGCAGACCAGATGCTCAAACTCTGCAAGCAGATTGAACCACGCTTATTCTGCAACGCTGGCCCAAGCTGTGTAACTGGAAGCTGCCCTGAGAAGAAGCCGTGCGGACATCCACGTGTACAGAGCGAAGACAGAACGAATGGGAATAATAAGCAGAATAATGAGCAATAATACTTTTTAATTTAGGAGGCTTTTGTCATTATGGCAACAATCAAGCAGTTCAAGAATTTAATAACGTTGCTTACGGTAATTTTTCTTGTCCTTATGTTGTTCCTGAATACTCACATCATTCCGACGGGATATACAGGAGTTTTAGTTCGTTTCGGTCAGATTGATGAGCGTCCTGTACAGAGCGGCGGCTTTAACTTCACAACGCCGTTTATCGAGAGAATTTATCGCGTAAATAACAAACAGCAGGATTTTCACGTCAGTAATAAGATCTGGGGCGAGACAGACGACAAGACTCCTATTTTCGCAAGCGATATTTCTGTGACGTACCAGATAGCGGCTGGACGTTCGGCTTGGATTTACGCGAATGTGTCGGACTATACCAGCAACTTACTCACAGAAAGTCTCGTAGCCTCCGCTGTTAAATCAGCAATGGTTGAGTTAAGCCCTACAGATGTTACGAACAGAACCAAGATAGAGCCGCTGGTTCTTACAAAACTCTCTGAATCCCTGACTGCCAAATACGGTGCTGATACCGTGTACATTTGCAGAGTGATAATCGGGGACATGGACTTCGAGGAAGCATACAACAAAGCAATACAGGCGCGTTCAATCGCAGCTCAAACCAAAGCCCGTGCTGATATCGAGAATCAGACATTACTCGCGAAAGCTGAAAACGACAAGCGAGTAGCTGTTCTTCAGGCAGAAGCCGAAGCCGAGAAAATCCGTATTGCGGCAGAGGCACAGGCTAGGGCGAACCAGCTTATAAGTGAGAGCCTCAACACATCACTTATTGAACTTCGCAAGGTCGAAGCATGGGACGGGAAATTACCAAGCGTTATGGGAACAGGTAACGGCACATTGTTTGGCATTGATGTGAAATAAGTCGCAAGGAGTTGATGGCTTGAGTAATAAGAAAACCTTGACCCTCGGTAGTCTGTTTTCAGGCTCTGGGGGTTTTGAATTAGCGGGGATTTTAGCTGGAATAAAGCCTGTCTGGAATTCGGAAGTTTCGCCGTTTCCTGTTTTAGTAACACACAAGCGACTTCCGCAAGTCAAGCATTATGGAGATGTTTCAAAGCTGAAGGGAGGCGAGCTTGAGGCTGTCGATATTATTACATTCGGCAGCCCTTGACTTTGCCAAGATATGTCTTTGGCTGGAAAGAGGGCCGGTCTTGACGGAGAACGGTCTGTTTTATTCCATCAGGCAATTAGAATTATTAAAGAGATGAGGGAGGCAACTAATGGCAAATACCCAAGATACGCCGTGTGGGAAAACGTATGCTTTTCTGGTGATACGTTAATCACTACATCACAGGGATTAAAACCGATAAAAGATATTAAAGTTGGCGAACTTGTACGAACTAACGATGGAACGTATCAACCAGTCTTGGCTACATACTTACACAAATCAAAGGAAGTTTTAAGGGTTAAATATCAGGGTGGCGAATTAGTTTGTACTCCTAATCACCCTTTTTTAACAGAAGCTGGAGAATATGTTCCTATTGGATGCATGCAATCAGGTAGCACCATAGGATTTAGATGTGAACAAGGGAATAATCATATCGGAATGCCTGTGGCTTACGCCTTTGGACGTTGGCTTGCTGATGGTTCTGTTGTATTGAGACCAGACAGAAAAACACATCATAGAATTTTCATATCATGCGGATACTCAAAATACGAAGCGTTGAAGCAAGAGCTGTCTAAACTCCCTTACCGAATATCTGAGAATAAAATGGAATGGGCTGTGAATTTCACTTTTTCATCTGACGAATTCGGGGCTTTAACTGATACAGCGGGCTATGTCGCAAGAAATAAGCAAGTACCAGAATGGGTTTTTCAACTGTGTGCAGAAGAACGAGCGGAAGTTTTAAGGGGATATTTAGACGGTGACGGATATTCACGAACAAGGAAGAAGCATATAGAGTGCTGTTTTTCTTCTTCATCTAAAAAACTGATATATGGCATAGCACGTTTGATTCGTGACGTATATCATGTTGGTTGCTCAATTTTTTTTAATAAAGGAAAGGGCAAGACTGCTATACAAGGACGTACTGTTAATGCTAACGATTATTGGTCTGCGTCTTTTTCTCCAGAAACAGGCTTTAATCGCCCTTTTCGACTTTCAAAGTATAAAGATGGTTTCATATGGACATCAATAAAGTCCATAGATGATTGGGACAAAACGGATGTCTATAATTTATCAGTAGGAGGGAATCATACATATGAGGCAAATGGCATCTGCGTCCACAACTGCGGAGCATTTAGTTCCAATGGAGGCAACGATTTCAAAGCTGTCCTCGAAGCATTTATCGGAGTTAAAGAAGAAAATGTGTCGCTGCCTACGCCTGAAAAAGGAAAGTGGGCCAAAGCCGACGTACTACTGGGAGACGGATGGTCACTGGCTTATAGAACTTTTGACTCACAACACTGGGGTGTCCCGCAACGTCGCACAAGAATCTACCTTGTCGCAGATTTTGATGGAGAGAGTGCCGGCGAAGTATTATTTAAGTCCGATGGCTTGTCAGGGTATTCTGAGGAGAGCTGCCGCGCGTGGCAAAGAATTGCCAGAGGTATTGAAATTGGCACTGGAACGGCAGGCAGGGCAAATGGCCTGTTCTGTATAAATCCTCAAATATGCGTCAATCCGCAAGGCAGTAGTGGTCTTACAATAACGGAAGGACAGACAGGCACACTTGTTGCTCAGGATCATGGTAATCATCCGGCAGTATTGGGAATAAATTTCCCTGTGCTTAATGATCAGGGCGGAGCAAGAATGGACGTAACCGATGATATAACTTGCACATTACGCGCCCAGTCCAAGCATCCGCCATGTGTGATTGATGAGCCGTTGAAGTCTGATGCGCAATTAAAGTTTGCTGGCTTCTGTACTGAACCCAGCGCAAAAGCTCGAAGTATTGGTTATGAGGAAGAAAAATCGCCTACATTAAGAGCTGGAGTAGTTCCAGCAGCGTTATCTATTGAAAATCACCCCACAGACTCAAGAGTAAAAATCGCTAAAGATGGAAAGGTACAAACACTGTGCGGTCGCGCAGGGACAGGCGGCGGAAACGTACCGATGATTGCTGAGCCTGATATAAAAGCGTTTGGAATTTGCAGTAAGGCTTCTCACAGCATGATGTCTGATAATCCACATTCCGGCTTTTATGAAGCCACAACGTCTCGCACATTGGATAAAAGCGGCGGCAATTCTGTTTGCAGTAATCAAGGCGGAATAGCTGTCGTAGAAACTTGCACTTTAGGCCACGATCAGGCTCAAAAAGTTGAGGTAGCCGGTGCGTTAAATTGCAGTATTTCTCATCTGTCATCTAATCAGGGCGGCACTGCCGTTGTGAACGGAGTAAATGAAGCTGGCAAAGAAGCCAACGAAGCTGAGAATGCCGGTGCTGAAGCTAAGAACGCTGTAGAGACTTATGATGTCCGCTTTACATCAGAAGGCACACGCAATGCCAGAGGCCATTGTTATAAGACAGACACATGTCGATGCCTTGATACTGGAGGTGAGTCTCCTGAGACCAATCACGGCGGGCTGGCCATTTTAGCATTTTCGGCAAATCAAAAAGATGAACTGAGAGACTTAAAGGACTGTGCTGGTGCGGTTCAGGCGCGACCAGGCATGAAACAGCAAACTTTTGTCATTCAAGGCTCTGTTCCTGGAAGACAAGATAAGAACGGCCCTAATGGTTCTGGCATAAGTGAGGATGTCTGCTTTACATTGAACACGGTAGATCACCATGCCGTCGCAATGCCCAGTGAGAACAGCGAGAATGCTATAGTCAGCACATTTTGAAAGCAGTAAATATAGCGGAAGCCAAGTCTGAAGTAAAACGAAGCGTATCTGTCACTGGTTTTTTAAGCCAATGCCAGAAATGTTCTATAGGATTAAGCTCGGGAGAATAAGGAGGTAGAAAAATAACTGTTCTATTGTACTTAGCAGCTATATCAA
>CALAUZ010000068.1 GCA_937892105.1 uncultured Fretibacterium sp.
GCTGTGTGGGACGCGATAAGAGATTACGTTCAAGTCGCTCTTCTCGCTATCGGCTCTCTTATAGATGCGGCGTTCCAGATTATTATGATTCCGTTCAACTTTATCTGGGAGAACTGCAAAGAGAGCGCAAAGGCCGCGTGGGACAAGATTCGCGACGGTATTAGTGAAACGATGAATCTTATCGGCGGCCTGTTAGAGAAGAGCTGGGAGGGCATCAAGAGCGCAATTTCTTCAGTACTCACGGCCAACATACCTTCCATAGCTGATTTTATCTCTAAAAAATGGGAATGGATAAAAGACACAGTGTCTAACGCTATGGAAGCAGCGCGGGATAAAATCGTCGGATCGTGGGAAACTGTAAAGGAGAAAGTGTCTTCTCTGGTTGATAGCGTTACGACATGGATTGGCGACAAGTGGGCCGCTGCAAAAGAACGCCTCTCAAGCATAACCGACAGCATAAAGGAATACGTCTCTGATAAGTGGAATGCCTTGAAAGACAGCGTTTCAAGTATTGCTGATAGCATATCGACATACGTATCCGGCAAATGGGACGCGATTAAAGATTACACGTCAGGTGTATGGGATCGGACAAAAGATTATGTTCTCGGCATTTGGGATTCAATAAAAGAGGGCATCTCATCACGGCTTCAAGGCATGTGGGACAGCGTGAAGAACATGTTTTCAGGAATGTGGCAGACTATCAGTAATATTATCCAAAGAATAAAAGACTGCTTTAGCTTTGAGTGGAGACTGCCAAAGATAAAATTGCCTCACTTCAAGATAACAGGCTCGTTTTCTCTGTCACCTCCATCAGTTCCGCATCTCTCAATTGAGTGGTATAGAAAGGCTATGAATGACGCTTACATCCTAGACAGCCCGACAATCTTCGGAACTGCTGGTGGCAAGCTGCTTGGCGGAGGAGAAGCTGGGACAGAGGCGATAGTCGGTACGGATAAGCTTGGATCAATGATAAGAGATGCGGTAGCCTCAGTGATTGGCAACGGCAGCACAACAGTTATCCCTGTGTACATCGGTCAAGAGAGGATTGAGGAGATAGTAGTCAGAGCAAATCAAAGCATAAATTACAGGAGTGGAGGGAGATAGACATGCTTATAAAATTCGACAATGAAGAAATCATTGAGCCACAATCTTGGTCTGAAGACAGCGAAGTCATCGAAACGGTCAATGAAACTGAGGCCGGTACGGAGCAGGTCGCGGTTTTACGATATGATAAGCTGTCAATTTCCTGCTCCTTTCAGTGCTCGCATCGCTGGGCTAAAAAGCTTAAGGCTTACAGCAAAAAAGATGAAATCAGTGTCAGTTTTTATGATATTTTGACGGAAGAAAACGCTGTACGAAAGATGCGTATCAGAGACTTTAAGGCATCACTTGTAGAAAATAGCTGGAAAACTCCAGGCACAAACGGCTTGTGGGTTATCTCCTTTAATCTTGTCGAGTTTTAAGGGGGAGAGCCGCTCATGTACCAAGTAAGCAATGCCTACAAGTCAGCAATGCATAACAGCGTCCAGCGGTTTAAGATAAAAGGCAAAGTCGGAGAGGTCAATTTTGATGATAATAATGTTCTCTCCGGCTCTTTGTCCATCACAAATCAGTGTTCCGGCTCGGATAATATCGAAATCGGTCAGGTCTATATCGGTGAGCTTAACTGTACTTTTATAAATCTCGATGTTGACGGCTGGTACGGAAAGACTATTACTCTCTCTTTCGGACAGGGAATTGGAAATGATAGCTATGAGTATATCCCTCTTGGAGTTTTTACGGTCAGTGAGGCTGAGAACACATCATCAGGTATAGTTATAAAGGCTTATGATAATATTTCAAAATTAGACAAAGCATCTTCCTCTCTCAGTACAGGGGCAACACCATATAATCTGGTTAAAAACATTTGCTCTTCCTGTGGTGTTAGTCTTGAGACAACAGAAAGGGATTTTAAGTCATTTGCAAACGGCAAAGTAACACTGAGCTTGTACACAGAGAATGACATCAGCACTTATCGAGACGCTATTAGCTGGATTGCTCAGGCTTGCGGCTGTTTTGTGACCGCCAGCAGGACTGGAGGAATTCTCTTTAAGCCCTATGGTGGAGATTTCGTTGATACCATAGATGATGAACACAGATTCACGGGGTGCAGTTTTTCTGACTTTGCAACTCGATACACCGGAATGTCTGTGGTTAATATTGAAAAGCAGACAACAAGCTACTATTCCGTCTCACCGGACAACGCCTTGACGTACAATCTCGGTTCTAACCCTTATTTGCAGATTCAAGTATCGCACTCCCTGACCACGATGAGGCAAGCAGTCCTTATGGCATTAACGGCGATTGATTACGTGCCGTTTAGAGCAACATGTATCGGCAACCCCGCTTATGATTTGGGAGATGTATTGGTCTTTTCGGACGGCATCGCTGATGGCAGTAAAAAGTATTGCATCACGAAATTTGCCTGGACTTACGGCCGTAGCTACACCATGGAAGGTGTTGGGAAGAATCCTGCTCTGGCCAGTGCCATGAGTAAGAGCGATAAGAATCTTGCAGGGCTAATCGGCAGAACCGATGGCAGTAACCTTTTCAAGTGTGTAGTTCTCCGGAACGGAAGTGCTATCAGCATCGGTGACGGTGAGAAAAAGTCAGTTCTTTTTGCGAATTATATCCTGACAAATCCTAGTCATGTCCGTTTTAACTTTGAGGTGCTGCTCACTGTTGCGGCTACGGAGTCCACAGATAATTTAGCCGGTGTTGCTGTGAGTAGTGACGGCACTCTTACTCTTACCCCCACGACTAATTTAGCCAATGCTAATGTGAGTGATGACGGTACATTGACATTAACTCCACGACCGATATCAGGTTTTGCTACAGTTAAAGCTATCTATAAATCTGATGGAACAGAAATCACTACTCGCTATCCGATCGAGACTTTACCATCGGGCAAGCATATTCTCACGCTCCAATATGATCTCGATTTTGATGACTCTATCGCGCACACTTTTGGCCTGTGGCTTGAGGTTTCAGGCGGTTCTGTGACCATCGCTCCACAAGACGCGTATGAGGTCATCTCATCGACTGGCTTGGCTGCCAATAATAACTGGGAAGGGACGTTTCGGGGCGAGGACGGCAATCTTTACATCGTCATTGATGGTGTTGCTCATAAAATCCCTGATAAGATCGGGATTGGGCGATACCCGACTAAACAGTCCTACGCAGCTGATGAATCTATCGACTACACAGGGCTTGTTGTCAATGCTGTTTTTGGGGACGGAACGAAAACTACTATCACAGATGATTGCGACATCAATCCCAAAGCTGGCTCTCCCTACGACAGCCAAGATGACGCGTATGTTGAAGTCACATACACAATTTGGACGGTAGAGTATACCACAGGCTTTGACCTAACTAACAACTACATTTTAAGACTTGAGGTTACGGCCTTGCCGGCTAAGGTCAATTACAAGTACGGAGAAATCATTGATTACACTGGTTTAGTGGTTAAGGCAGTGTACAGAGACGGCACAGAAGTCGATGTTACCGATGACTGCATCATCACGCCAGAGGAGGGGAGCGCGTTTGACTACAATAATCAATAAAATCAATAAAGTTGTTTATGGACAGACCACGCTTCTTGACCTGACGGGCGATACGGTAACAGCGGCTCATATTGACAGCGGTTACACAGCCCATGACGCAAGCGGAGCGGTCATAACCGGCACAAGTACTAAGGACGCCGATACCTCAGACGCGACGGCCTCAGCCGCTGACATACTCTCCGGCCAGACGGCTTACGCCAACGGGACGAAGCTGACAGGGACGATGGTCAATCGGGGAGCAGTGAATGGGACAATAAGCGCGAAAGCGGAGATATACACAGTGGCCGAAGGATACCACAACGGCTCCGGCTCTGTGAGTATTGACTCTACTGAACAGGACAAGATAATTCCTGAGAACATCAGAGACGGCATCACTATTTTAGGAGTCACTGGTTCTTACTCAGGCAGCGGCGGCAGTGGCGGTGGCGGAACTGATACTTCTGACGCGACCGCGTCTGCATCAGATATTATCGCAGGACAAACAGCCTACATCAGTTCTGGCAAGGTAACTGGAACAATGGCCAATAACGGGGCTGTGTCTGGCATAATCTCTCTACCGCGTCAGGCTCTTACACGGTGGCCGAAGGCTATCACAACGGCTCTGGCTCTGTGAGTATCGACTCTGCTGAACAAGCAAAGCTAATCCCTGAGAACATTCGCTCTGGCATTTCTATCTTGGGAGTATCAGGAGCGATAAACACAGCCGCCCTTGAGCCAACCACATTGAGATGTGGCTGGGTAGGCACAGGAAATGGCATCTGGACATATGAAAGTCCGACAGACTCGCTGGCCGATATGTACGAGGTTACAGCAGGTCATGAGTACTGGCTCACGCTTGGGGCTACTGTCGGAACCAGATTCAGAGCGATGTTCACGACGATTGACGTATCGACGATAACATCGGGAACAGTGCAAGGTACTGCGCTAAATACGAAAAACATTAGCGATCCTCCGCCATTCCAGAATTTATGGTATACACCAAGTGAGGACGGTTACATTGTAGTTCAGAAAGATAATGTTGGTAATACGGACGTCAAAACTTATCTTTATGATAAGACAGCATCTTGGTTATAGGAACACTTGACAATATGGGGAGGTGAGAAAGAATGGCAAACTATCCAGTATCTATTGTTTATGACGATGGTTCTGATGTACAGGAGGGCAGCTTTAACTTAAACGCGATACTGCTGTCAAAGATCGAAGTAACTACAAATCCAACGAAGATGACCTATCGTATAGGAGAAACTATGGACTACACTGGCATGGTAGTTACTGCGACGTATGATGATGATACGACCTCGGTAGTCACAAATAACTGTGTAATTACTCCTGCGGCGGGAGATGCATTTGAGTCTCCGGTAGAGATAGTCTATGCAGAGGGACAAAATGAGAAAAGCTGCTCATTAGCTTTAACAGAAATAACTCTCCAAAGAATCTATATCGCTTCTCAACCAGCCAAAACGACATACAAGGCTGGAGATAATATCGATTACACAGGACTGTCCGTAAAGGCTGTTTATTCTGATGAGAGTGAAGTTGATATTACCGGGCGGTGTTCTTTTTCAGCCGAAGAGGGAACGGCGTTTAACCCAGATGACGATACCAGTGTGGAAATCTCATATCTGGATTGCTCCATCTTTTTGAACTTAACCGCGATCACTCTGACTGGCATAGCGATAACATCAAATCCGACAAAAACGGCGTATCGTTCCGGCGAAGCTATCGACTACACAGGGCTTGTGGTTACTGCATCATACTCTGATGGCAGTACAGAAATTGTTACAAGTTCATGCACCATCACCCCAAGAGCCGGAAAAGCCTTTGATCCTGATACAGATACCAGAGTGGAAATCAGCTACTCAGAGATAGCGGAGGACTCGGCTATAACTACAACACTTACATTGACCGAGATACCTGATATTTACCTGACCGGAATATCTGTTACAGCTAATCCGACAAAAACAGCATACAAATCAGGACAGATTATCGACTACACTGGTCTGGTCGTTACTGCAACATACTCCGATGGAAGCACCGCTGACGTTACAAGCTCATGCGCCATCACACCGGCGGCTGGCAAGTCGTTCGACCCTGATACTGATACTGACATGGTTATCTCTTACTCTGAGGGCGGTGAGGGCGGTGAACTGGCAACAGCAAGCCTTATCCTGTCTGAAATCTCCCTTACTGGCTTGCAGGTTACTACCAATCCCAATAAGACAGCCTACAAGCATGATGAGCGCATTAGTTATACCGGCATGGTCGTTACAGCGAGTTACTAGGACGGAAGCTCGCTCGATGTTACTAGCGATTGCTCCATTATCCCACCAAGTAACAAGAAGTTTGACGCTGATACTGATACTTACGTTGAGATAACCTATTTCGATATGAGTTGTATGCTAACTTTAACCCCTGTAATCCCAACCGCTTTACAGGTAACAACAAGGCCAAACAAGGCAACGTACTCATACGTACTCAGACAACTCAACCGATAACGTTACAGCTAAATGCTCCTTCTCCCCTGCTAACGGTAAACTGTTCAACCCCGATACTGATGAGACTTGCACTATTACTTATCTTGAGGGTAACAATGAGCTGACATGCACTCTATCCTTGACGGGCGCAATGACCCTCAAGCTGTGCTGTCCCTGCTGAGCCTTATGTATTTGACCAGAACAGCGGCTATATCACTAACGGCGCATGGGTGCCTGAATCTCCGACAAACACATATATTGACATTTACGAGGTTACGGCTGGGCATAAATACCTCCTCGCTCTCGGAAGCGATGTCGGAAGCCGTTTCAGGGCTATGTTTACAACTACTGACGTATCTAAAGCCTCCGCGAGAGTTACCGGCACTAACATCATTAACACAGATAATCCAGCCACTTACGCAAGCGTCGAATACACTCCCACATCTAACGGCTATATCGCTGTAGGTAAGGACAATGTAGGTAAATCAGGCGTTAAGACATATCTTTATGACGCTAACGCGTCTGTCAAACCGGCAACCGCTACATTCACGCTTAGAGTTGTTGAAGCTGAGTACAGCCTTATTATTGATACTCCTCCAGAACAAACACACTACGAAGACGGGGATACTATCAGTTATTCAGGAATCATTGTGAAATCAGTTCATGTAGATGGTGATGCCTCCGATGTTACACAGATTTGTGAGTTTACTCCAGCCGATGAAACCACAATAAATTCTGACAAAACCGTAACCGTCAAATGCGCTTCACCTATCGAACCATACGCTTTTGACATCAACGGTTACTACCATGACGATGATAAGGGCATATGGTGGGGCATTGATGATGACTATGAAGCTAATTACCGTAGTGATGTGTACAGGGTAACTAAAGACCATAATTATCTTGTTACACTCGGCTCTACTGTTGGAGATACATTTATCGCACGATATTATCCATATGACTTCATAGCAAAGAAATATCTGGGGCCTTCCAGCTATCCAGGTAATTCACCAAGAAGCATAGTAGGCTTATCCGAGTTCAACGGCGATACCATAAAAGCAAGCACTCAAGCAGTTTATAAAGCTCCTTATGATGGCCTTATTGCGGTCATAAAAGACCAATCAGGCACTTCTGGGATTAAATCGTATCTTTATGACGCTGACAGTTCTGAAAAACCGTTAAAAACTACCTTCACACTCGCTGTGGGCGGTGTCCCTGAATTTATAACTGTTACCGCCCCTGTGAAAGCAAGATACAGAGCGGGGGAAACTTACGATTACACGGGAGCTATTGTTACTGCTCATTATGCCGGTGGACACATCGAAAATGTTACAGAAAAAGCCGTATTCAGTCCGGCTAATGGCGCAACCGTAACATCGGACAATCCGGCGGTTCAGACAAACACATCGGTTACTGTATCTTATTTGGGCAAGCCAGCCAGCTTTGATCTCACCGTTGGCGGTGTCGCTATCGTGTCTTTATCTATTACGCCGCCGAATAAAACACTTTACTGGGTTGGCGATACCGTAGACTATACCGGCTGTAGAGTCATCGCTGAGTACTGGGACGGCTCTACCAAAGATGTTACAAATGAGGCTGTCTTTGAACCTGCTGACGGTTCATCGGTTAGGTACGGTATTGACGAAAACAATAACTTAGCCGTTTCAGTTTCTTATCAGGAACTTGACATAACGTTAGCATCTAACGTAAGGATAGGCGAGGGCGATTATTCCTATGGCAATGTTGTTTATGACATGACTGGCGAACGCGTTTGGTATTTTACATCTATCGTAAGAACCATACCCGTAGAATACATAAATCCGTCAATTGGGCAAACCGAGACACGGTTATTCAGCATCGAATATACTGATGTACCGTCAGCGTATTGGGAGGCTGGAAGGCTCACCGAAGCCAAATATCGGGAATATCTTAGCGATGGTTTGTGGTGGGGTTATACAGATTATGAAACAGGCAAGTTCATAAAATTAGAAAAGTACGCCGATGCTATAGCTCTAAGCGGAAGCGTGTTTTCAGGGCTAGAGCAGGTAAACGGACAGTTAGGTTATTATAAGCATAACTTTTCTGACGTATACCCTGCTAATGCGCGTAACGCAGTACATAGTCATTACATGGTCGATTGGTTTAGTGAGAATTTTGTCGGTAGACTTGATACTGGAACTGTGTTTGTACCTCTCATGCAGGTCTATTATGATTCTCATGCCTCTTCTTCGTTCAAATTGAGTGTGATTACTTTGCAATCCCTGTTGTGTTTCCCGTCTATTAAGACCACATATCATTACGGGGAAGCTATCGACTATACGGGATACACTTTTACAGCAGTCTATTCCAACGGTGATACAGTTGATGTCAGCTCGCTTGTCGAATTTTACCCAGCTCAGGGCTACAAATTAACATATTACGGATATGTAACATATCGCAAAGGATCTGGAGCAAGTTATGAAGTTAAAGACTACGACTTCAGAATAACCGTTATAAAACTTTCTAATATCACCGTAACACCGCCCTCGAAAGCTACGTACCAAAGCGGCGAGACTATCGACTATTCGGGAGCTGTCGTTACAGCGACTTACTCCGATGGCAGCACTGAGATTGTTACTTCTTCAGCCATTTTCAGTCCGGCTGCCGGGACGACTATCACATCTTACACCACTGTCAGTGTCTCCTACACTAACTCTTGGTCAGAGACCGCTACAGCTAATTTCTCGCTGACAGTCTCTACCGAAAATTATTAAATCAAAGAAAACATTTAACGCCGCCTCGCTATGGGGCGGTGTTTTTATCTGTCTTCGTTTAAAAATTTATGAAAGGAGTTTTTCTATACATGGCAAAAAATACAAAAGATACAACAAATACAACAAATACAAAAGACACAAAGAATACAAAAGATACGAAGAATTTCAAGGTTTCTGAGTTCACTTGTCATTGTGGCTGCGGCTTCAACAATATCGATCAGAGAGTGCTTGATATGGCGCAGGTAATCAGAGACGAGCTTGGTGTGCCTGTCCACGTCGGCAGCGGTTCTCGCTGTGCCAGACATAACGCTAAGGTCGGGGGAACGAAAGGCAGTAAACACATGTTGGGCTTGGCCGCTGATTTGAACTGCTCCAAGGGCGGCAAAGTGATGTTCGACACCGTGAAGAAGTTGAAGTCTGAAGGGAAACTTCCGGATTTGGACTACTGCATTTACTACAAACGGAAGAACTTCATCCATATCGACTGTGGCGGCAAGAGAAAGAGCGGACTATGGGAGATTAGGGCGTAAAAAAACTGTTTCTCGTCTTTCACATCTTTTTCTCTTAATCACAGTCATTTTTTTGCTTGAATTTATAGAAGGGAGGGAGTAACCACAATCATATTAACAGGAAACGATGCTTTAGCTTTTGCAAATTCAATATTCAGACCAACAAAGGAAGAATTTGAACGCCGTGAAGCTGTGATCGATAGGATAAGCAGAGAAGTAACAATCACGGAGCAAGAAGACGGCTTTAGCGCAGATGTTTCATGGCTTGATTTGTCATTCCTTCATAATTGAGAAAGATTGATGCTGGTTTTATCGATGCTTTAATCAGATTTTAGTATGAAGGGATATGAAGGGATATGTGTTGGATAGGGCGGGCGGGACGAAAGGAGAGTAATTACTATGCTTGACGATGTAATTGATTTTTTCACAGCAGGGATTGTAGGGCTTCTCGGTTGGTTCTTTGGGGGTATTGATGGATTTGTTAAAGTCCTGATTACGTTTTCAATCATTGATTTCATCACGGGGCTCATGGCCGCTTACACGAAGCATGAACTAAATAGTTCTGTGGGCTTTAACGGCATTTGCAGAAAGATTTCAATGTTCTGTCTTGTCGGAGTTGCCCATATTATCGATTTATACATGCTTGGAGGTACTGCGATGCTGAAGACTTCGGTTACGCTGTTTTATGCGGTTAATTAGGGGATTAGCATTTTTGAGAATGTTGATGTACTTGGGATTCCTATTCCGCAGTTTTTGAAGGAGCGACTGTTTAATCTGAAGGAGCAGATGACGACAAGCAAGGAGCAAATGCCACATCGCTCAAATCGCTCAAAGGGAGCAAAGGAGTCGAAGGAACGGCTTGCAACAAGTAAAGGCAAGCAGAAGCAGGGGCTAAAGGAAACACAGGGATTGCCGCAAGAATCATTAAAAGAATTACAGAAGGGATTACAGAAGGGACTATTGGACACAATAGTCGGACATGATATTAGCGGCCACGAAGTTATAAGACATGAGCTGTACGCTGTCCACAACAGCGGTGTAAGCAATGGCGGTATAAACGGTCATGTGGCTGATAACGTCGCCAGAGAAGATTCAGGAGAAGCCTCGGACGATAGCGGCAATGACAGCGATAGTGACAGCAAGGATTCTGAGGACGACAAAGATGCAGATGGTGACGATAAATGTGTCGGCAAGAGCGACATAAGCGACATAGAGGATAGCGGTAACGGCAATAATGGAGCTGGAGAGTAATCTCCGGCTTCTTTTATTTTCAGTCAATAGTTTGTAGTTCATATTTCTCATTTTTTCATTTCAGGAGGTTTTATTCATATGTCTACTAAAACAAGTAAAGTTTACACGATCATGAAGGACGGCATCAAAATCAAGACAACCAAGAGCTTGAATACGGCTAAGGCGATAGCGGCTCAGGAGCAGGCTGATGTTTTCTGTGGCGATGAGTGTGTTTATAAGAGTAACGGCGATGGCACTTCTAAGCCTTATAACTTACAAACTACTGAAGCCCCAGAAGCGGTAAAGGCTGTAGAAAACGTACACGCCGTACAGACTTCTGAAACACAGAGCGATGTTGGTGATAACGGCATAAAAGCAAATCCTGCAGCAAATTCAGCCCCAGCGGCAGAATCTGTGTCTAACATGGCCGGTGCTAAAACTGATATGGCTGACGCAGATATACCCACAGTTACTCCTGCTGTAACAAAGCCTACAGCCGTTGCGGATGAACCCAGACTGGGCATTTCTATTCATAATGCTCCTCAGCCTAAGTATGAGAATTACCGTCTTACAGCTTTAATGAATGTCAGAGCCGCACCTTCTCTCAACGCTCCAGTCTTGAGAACAGCTCTGGCAGGGACAGTTGTTCAGGTAAGCCAGATTGAGAATAACGGCGAGAGTAGCAACAATATGTGGATGAAGATTAGAAACGGCAGTGACTTTGCCTATATTCTCTATGAGAAAGATGAGAAAGACGGCAAGAACTTTGCGGAGAAAGTAGGGGCATAAAGAGCATGTCTACAATAATACTCACGATACCCACAGTTGCAATGACAGCCCCAGCAGCATCTACAGCAAGAGCCGCTAATATCGATAATAACAACTGTGCTAATAGCGATGGAGATGGCGGTGGAAACAGCAGAAGCGGTGCAGGCAGCAGAACTGTGCCCTTCTATCGTGTCAGACAGAGCTGGGATAAAAAGAAGACGCAGATTGCCGCGTTTACAAAGTTAGAGAACGCACAGAATTGTGTTAACTGCAATCCAGGATTTGCGGCTTTTGATGAAGCGGGGAATCAGGTTTATCCCAAAGTTTGTCCCAAAGAAGCCAAACAATCATAAGGCAACAAGCGAAAGAATAATCAAGCTGACAATGCGACAGGAATTAAAACTACTTTCCCATAGGGAATATAGTGAAGCATTAATATAGTGAAGCACAACGTAGGGTCTCCTTAACCGGAGGCCCACTTTTTTTTGTCGCAAAAATCAGGCGCGGCAAATCAGGGGCGGCATTCGGTTACTGTCGAAGGAAACCTTGCTGAGAAGTGGCTTCTTGACCTTGACTTATTTGGACATGCAATCAAGTATTAAGGCTAAGCCAGCACCAGAGCTGGAACGACAAGTTCAACAAGCATAACAAACATAAAAGGAGTAATAAAAGAACTATGACAGCAAACGAAAGTACAGCAAATGATAGTAACAATAAACACAAACACGCTGAACAGGACGAACAGGGCGGACAGGACGAACAGGGCGGACAGGACGGACAGGACGGACGAAACAGACTCAACAAGCTATACGAACTCATCAGCCATCACGCCGATCTGTATTACAATCAGGACAAGCCGAAAATCGCAGACTCAGATTACGATGCGCTGGTAAGAGAATTAAAACAGCTTGAGGAAGCCTTCCCCGACTTGGCCAGGAAAGATTTCCTGACTCAACGCGTAGGCGGCCAGGCAAGCGAATTATTCTCAAAGGTTAAACACACTGTACCCATGCTTTCACTGGACAATGTGTTTGACACGGAAGAACTAAAATCTTTCTTTAATCGCATTAAAAATGTGGCAAGCACAGCAAGTGCGGCAAGCACAAACAAAAACGCGTCCGGCTTTATGTGTGAACTGAAGATTGACGGATTAGCAGTCTCTCTAATCTACGAGGACGGAGTTTTCGTCAAAGGAGCTACACGAGGCAACGGACACATCGGAGAGGACATTACGGCGAATCTATTGATGATAGATTCGTTGCCCAAACGATTAAAGAATGCGCCACATGGCCGGATTGAAGTCAGAGGAGAAGTCTTAATGAAGACGGACAGATTTCTCAGAATTAACCAACTAAAAGAACAGCGGGGCGAAGCGTTATTCGCTAATCCAAGGAATGCGGCAACTGGCACATTGCGTCAGAAAGAACAGGCCATCGTTAAGGAACGAGGATTAGACATCTTCCTCTATTACATCGTTGACGCGCCGAAATTCGGTATCTACACACAGAATGACGCGTTGAACTATCTCTCCGCGCTTGGCCTACCTATACAGCCAGTCAACAGTTTCTGTCCGACGTTATCAGATGTAAACCGTTTTAT
>CALAUZ010000069.1 GCA_937892105.1 uncultured Fretibacterium sp.
AGTCGGATTTGATGAAGGTGATGAGGCGAGCTATTGGGTAGGATTATCGAGCAGTTATTCAGATTTTCAAACATTTGCCTGGAGAGTCGGCGCAAGATATATGACATATGACGACAGATATTATTACAGGACTGGGCGCAGGCAGTTTGAATTTGATGAAAAAAGTTTGTCATTTTATGCCGGCTTCGGAAAAAAATTTAAAAATGAAGACTGGAGCTGGTTTTTAACTTTTCGTCACACTGATACAGATTACAGCGATGTTCATAACGCAATACCCGGATATATTGATGACTTAACAAAATGGCAGGGCGTTAACCAGACTATAGAATTCCAATTAACATGGGACAGACGCGAACCGTATATACCATTTCAGAAGGGATATGTATGGGACTCATATTTAGAACAGGCGATCGAAGCATTAGGCGGAGAATATTCGTATTTTAAATATTGGACGCAAGCAAGATTTTATATTCCGTTGAACGATTATTTAAAAATGCTCACCGACACAAAAGGAACATGGACCGATGAAAATCCTTTGATGTTAGCAGCGAGGTTCAGGATTGGTTCAGCAACGGAAAATGATTTACCGGCGTTCGCGAGATATTCACTCGGAGGCATGAACACATTAAGGGGCTACAGCTCGCGTTCGTTTGAGGGAAGCAACATGTATCTGGGGAATTTCGAGTTGAGAGTGCCTGTAGCGTCGGCTGTATCGCTAGTAGGATTTTACGATATAGGGAACGCAGACAGTAAGATGGACTGGAGCAATTATCATGATGACTATGGAATGGGAGTGCGTGTGAAAACGCCATTTGGAAATCTGCGTATAGATTATGCGAAGGGTGAAGAGGAGAACCGTACATATTTTGGTTTTGGCGAGATGTTTTAATCTAGCGTTAATCCTCGTAATCTTTCTCACAAGCCCAAGTTATGCGCTGACGGTAAAGGGATTGCCAGAATGGCTGAGGCCTGCTGTAACGAGAAGCCTTAACGCGGTATGGAGTGAGATACCGGACGATGCTGGAACGGACAGGGAAGGGACATTATCGTTAGTAGCGGAGAGGCTTTTTACGGGCTACGGGGTAGAAGTGGGTACAAAGCGAGGAATACCGGCAGTAAAATTCATACCCATCGATGAAATGATATCTCCGTCAGTACACATAATAATGCCGGAACTTCGAGGGAAGTCGTTAGAGTGGTTTGAGAGCGATGTACTGGGAATGTCGGACGATATAGCGGTAATAGCAGGAAGTGTGCCTCAAGCGGCGTTAATGTGGTCAGACGAAGCGTTACGGGAACGTATAGGGGAGCTAGTCTCAGAGCGTCTGCCAGGCTGGGAATTTACGCAGCAGATATACATATCAGAAGGCAGTACAGCAATCAACGTATCCTTCCGGCCGTCAATCCCGATGATACTGTCATTGAAGCCAGAGATATATTCTAGGACAGTGCCAGAGATGTTCCGTTCAGACTTGGAGGCACGTTTAATCCCTGAACTATCAGCGTTAATAGGAGTACCTGTGAAGTGGGCAGAGAAGCACAAGACGGACATAGAGAAGCAGGCGCGGATATTCTTGGAGGAGCGACATGCGGTAGAGAATTTGCGAGCCGAAGTGAACGTAAGATTTCAGCCAGGAGTAACATCAGGTATAGAGGCAGGTATAGACAGCAAAGATTTTATGTTTCAGTTATGGCTGTCAGCGTATGCTGGAATGGAAGGTAGATATCCGGAAGGGGGAATATTTTTTGGATTTCGTCCGAAGCAGAATTTTGCGCCGGAAGTATATATAGAAGCGATATTTTCGTTGAACGACTTTTCAGTAACGCGGAGGCTTGGAGGAAGGTTTGAAGTGCTGAATAACTTTTGGGCGGGAGCAGAAGTGCAGTGGCCGGAGAACAAGTACTTCATAAGGCTTCAATATTCGCCCGTGAAGGTAAGGAGGCCGTACGGCTGGTGGAGATGGTCTCCAGAGCTTGAGGAACACGAAGCGGGATTAGGATACCGTATAGACGAGCATATATCAGCGGAAATATATTATTATTCAGGAGGAGACGACAAGATAGGATTACGGGGAATGTGGCATTTATAGGAGGAGGAATAGCCGTGAAATTATCAGAAATATCGAAAAGACTAAAGCTACAGGTAAAAGGCAATCCCAACCACGAAGTAACGCGTATATCGCCGCCGGAAGGAGCAGACGCTACATCATTATGTGTAATCTGGGACAAGGACGTAATGATGAAACTGCCGCCCGAAGTAGCAATAATTGCGCCGGAGGAATATTTTTCGCCATCACGGGACGGACTGATAGCGGACAAACCGCGAGCGATGTTACCGGAACTATTATCACTATTTTCCCCGACCCAAGCCATTCAAACGGGCATACACCCCAAAGCAGAAGTTTCCCCTACAGCAAAAATCTCACCCAATGCATACATCTCGGCCTTATCATACATAGGTGATAACAGTGTAATAGGTTCATGGACGATAATCGAGCCGAACGCGGTAATAATGTCGAACGTAAAAGTTGGAGAACGCTGCATAATCCATTCCGGAGCAGTAATAGGGACAGATGGATTTGGAATTGAGCGAACGCCGCAAGGGCTAGTGAAAATCCCGCAGACGGGAGGGGTAACAATCGGAGATGAAGTAGAGATAGGGGCATGTACGACGATAGACAGGGGAACGATGAAAGATACGGTAATAGGTTCAGGGACGAAAATCGACAATCATGTACAGGTAGGGCATAACGTCTCCATAGGCCGTAACTGCATAATATGTTCAATGTCAGGGATAGCAGGAAGCACAATAATCGAGGACAACGTAACGATATCGGTACAGGCTGGAGTAACCGACCATGTAAGGATAGGAGCGAACACGATAATAGCCGGAAGAACAGGAGTAACGAACGACATACCGTCTGGTTCAGTGGTATCAGGATTTCCAGCGAGGCCGCATAATGAGGCGAAGAGGGCGTTAGTGTTATCAGCAGACCTTCCATCGTTGTATAAGAGAATGAGAATGTTAGAGAAGAAGTTAGAGGCAATGCAAAAATAATGGGACTAAATGGGAAAATAATAATAGAGGGATTAGGGCTTCACACTGGGAAAGCCTGCCGTCTTACGATAGAGCCGTGCGAAACACCGGAAGTACTTATGCGTTCGGGGGAAAACGAACTTCCATTGCGAAAGCTGAAGACGAACGGGACGAACAGGGGTTCGGATTATATATTCCCAGACGGAACGAAGGTGCGGACGTGCGAACATGTACTCTCAGCCATAACTGGAATGGGTATATACTCAGGAGCAAGGCTGACGGTGGAAGGAGGAGAGATGCCAGCACTAGATGGCTGTGCGAGGGCATTATGCGAAGAACTCATGAAGCACCTATACTCTCTCGAAGACGCTCAAGAGTTGCCCACAATAGAAGTGAGAGAGCCGGTAATAGTGTACGGCAAAGACGAGAGGAGATTTATAGCGGCATTTCCAAGCGACAGACTGCACATAACGTACACGGTTGAATACGAATATGTGGGGACGCAGATATATGATTACGCACACAGCAAGGAGAATTACGTTTCAGACATAGCAGGAGCGAGGACATTTGCGATGAGGCGTGAGATAGAGTATCTTCGTTCAAACGGAATGGCATTAGGGGGCAGTTTGGACAACGCTATAGTAATAGGTGATAAGATAGAGGCGAAGGGCGGTTTAAGATGGGAAGATGAATTTGTGAGACATAAAGTGCTTGACCTTATGGGAGATATAGCCTCACTGGGAAGGCCATTGAAAGCGCATATTATAGCGGTAAGGGCGGGCCATGAATTGCACCTTAAACTAACAGAAAGACTGAAGGGAGACTGAGACGAGCCTATGGCAGAAATAGACATACTGGGAATAATGAAGACGCTGAAACACCGCTATCCATTTTTACTTGTAGACAGGATAACGGAATATGATGATATGCATGTAACGGGCTACAAGAACGTAACGATAAACGAGCCATTTTTTCAGGGACATTTTCCAGGAGAACCTACAATGCCAGGAGTATTAATCCTTGAGAGCATGGGCCAGGTAGCGAGCGTACTTTTAGGATTGCGTCTAGGAGAGGGACAGGGCGGGAAGATAGCGTTTCTTACGGGAGTGGACAAGGCACGTTTCCGAAAGCCGGTGCGTCCAGGCGACAAGCTTGTAACGAAGGCAGAACTAGCGCGTGTAAGGGGAACATCAGCGAAGGCGAAAGTTACGGGATACGTAGACGAAGAAGTAGTAGCGGAGGCAGAATTTCTGGTAATAATAGCGGATACACTATCCAAAGAGCAGGAGGCCGAAAAGTGAGTGTCCGTGTACACCCGTCATCAATAGTATCCCCCAAAGCGG
This sequence comes from uncultured Fretibacterium sp., assembly GCA_937892105.1. Next base: position 4,381 of record CALAUZ010000069.1, read on the forward strand.
AATTAGGAGACGGGGTAAGCATAGGGCCATTCTGCATTATCAGCGGCAATGTAAGGATAGGAGCGGGAACGGAACTTACTGCCTACGTGTGCATACACGATTATGTAACCATAGGAGAGAACTGCAAAATCTGTGAATACACAGCCATAGGAGGAGAGCCGCAGGATCATGGTTTCAAGGGGGAAGTGTCATATGTCCGCATAGGGAAAGGCAATCTTATCCGAGAGAACGTAACGATAAACCGAGCTACAGGTGAAGGAAACGAAACAGTAGTTGGAGATAACTGCTTCATCATGGACGGAGTACATTTGGCGCATAATACGAGGCTTGGCGACAGCGTTACGATAGCGAACAAGGTAGGATTATCTGGTTTTGTGCAGGTAGGAAGCCATACGGTATTCGGAGGAATGGCGGGAGTCCACCAGTTTGTGAGGATAGGTGATTTCTGCATGATAGGCGGATTATACCGTGTAGTAAAGGACGTTCCGCATTACACGTTAGCGTCAGGTGAACCGTTAAGGCTTACGGGTCTGAACAAGGTAGGATTGGAACGTGGAGGATTTGCGCCGGAGACGATACGGGCTGTGTACAAATTCTATCGTGAACTGTACCGTAAGGACGTGAGATTTACGGAAGCATTTTCAGAGGCAGAAGGCAAGAAATCAGAATATATTCCTGAGATACAGAGGATAATAGAATTTTACGGAGGGACAAAACGGGGAGTAACATTCTGGGGCATTTAGGGTATAATTTTTCTATCCCAATGATTTAACGATATTTAGGACGGAGGTTCAAACTATGCAGGAGAAGAAAATCGTCAATATTCCTTCACTCATAAGCGACTATTACACCCTAACCCCAAATGCGGACGACAAGACCCAGCAGGTAGCGTTCGGGACATCGGGGCATCGTGGAAGTTCGGCATTACACAGTTTCAACGAGGCGCACATACTAGCGATAGCGCAGGCGGTGTACGAACATCGCACGGCAGAGAAGATACCCGGCCCGTTGTATCTTGGAGCGGACACACATGCATTATCCGAGCCGTCAATGCGAACATGCGTTGAAGTTTTGGCGGCCAATGGAGTTGAGCTGATACTGCAAAAGGATTTTGCCCCAACGCCTACACCAGTAATTTCACGAGCAATTCTTGCGCACAACAGGACACCAGGCAGCAAGACAGCAGATGGAATGGTGATAACGCCATCGCACAACCCTCCGACGGACGGTGGAATAAAGTACGACCCGCCATCAGGAGGCCCAGCGAGCCCAGAGATAACGAGCAAGATACAGAACCGAGCGAATGAGCTGATACGTCAGGGGACAGGCTCAATAAAGCGAGTACCGTTCGAGAAGGCAGTCAAGATGGACAATGTACATTTTGAGGATTTTGTGCTGCCATACGTGAAGGCATTATCCAGCGTAGTGGACATGGAGGCAATAGCAAAGTCCGGCTTGAAGATAGGAGCAGACCCGCTCGGAGGTTCAGGGATATACTACTGGAAGCCAATCGCAGAAGTTTACGGCATAAAGAACCTTGAAGTTGTGAACCCTAACCTTGACCCTACATTCTCATTCATGCCGCCCGACCATGATGGGAAAATCCGCATGGACTGTTCATCACCCTATGCGATGGCCAACCTAATCCGCCTGAAGGACGACTACGACATAGCGTTCGGGAACGACACGGACTATGACAGGCATGGGATAGTAACTCCGCAGGGTCTAATGAACCCCAACGCGTATCTTGCGGTAGCGGTGCAGCATTTGTTCACGAGCAGGAAGGGCTGGCGTACAGACGCGGCGGTAGGAAAGACGGTAGTTTCAAGCTCCATCATAGACCGAGTAACGGAAGGTATCGGCAGAAAACTGTGTGAAGTGCCAGTAGGTTTCAAGTGGTTTGTTGAAGGACTGCTTGACGGCTCAATGGGATTTGGCGGCGAGGAGAGTGCTGGTGCATCGTTCTTGTGCAGGGACGGTTCAGTATGGACGACGGACAAGGACGGAATAATCATGGACTTGCTAGCGTGCGAGATTACGGCGGTAACGGGCAAGAACCCAGCGGAACATTATGAGGAGATAAAGGCGAAATACGGAACGAGCTACTATGCGCGTATTGACACACCAGCGACACCTGAACAGAAGGCGGCACTCGGCAAGCTCTCACCGGAAGACATCAAGGCAGATACGCTTGCAGGCGGGAAGATAACGGGGAAGTTCACGAAAGCTCCTGGCAACAATGCGTCGATTGGCGGCTTGAAGGTTACGACGGCTGACGGTTGGTTTGCGGCCAGACCTTCAGGGACGGAGAACATCTGCAAGCTGTACGCGGAAAGTTTTGTCAGCCCTGAACACCTGAAGAAGATACAGGAAGAGGCACAGGCGATAATAGCGTAAAATGTAAAGGAAGAATTTTAGCCCTCTGGTGGTGAGCCGGAGGGAATTTTTTTGTGTGTTAGTTGAGGTTTATAGTTTCACCCACGCCACGCCTTAATGTAATGCGTATGTCTCTTATCCTCCGGCGGCAGCGTCATGTAATCACCGAAAAACTGTGTCAGAAATTTATCATATTCCTTCGGGGCACTGAATTTATATCCCTCAAAATCCAGCTTCGTCATTGGACTTATCCATTCTTCCGCAAAGTAATCATTCATACCGTTTGGCCACGCTCCATCACCCAAATGACACGATTTCCCGTATTTCCTGTCCATTCTGCGCGCCGTCTCATCAAGGCTTCTCGATATCCCCTTGCAGCCTCCAAACAACTTGTACAGCAACTTCGCCGCTAATACCTTTACCCTGCCTTTCAGCGTTCGCGTATAGCCTCGTTCTTTCAGATGCTCAGGAGTGTAGGTGTTCAGGAGGAGTACTGCCTGCAATACCAGCATTCTCAGAAGGTAAAGACGGTGTAACATCGCATTGTCGGGAAAATGGTCTAACGGGAATATATCTATCCATAATTTCTCGTTCTCCTGTCTGCCGCAATCAACCGTTATCGTTGGGTCTAACGCCTTTATGTACGGGTGTATGTATCCTTCATCGCCGGGCAGGTTAAACGCTGTTCCGGGTATTATGTTTCTGTTGCCCTTGACATTCTCCCTCAATCTCTCGAAGTCCTCCCGTAATAGTAACAGGTCAATGTCATCGTCCCATGGGATAAATCCTCCATGTCTAACCGCTCCCAGTAATGTCCCGCTGCAAAGGGTGTAGCGCATTCCTTCAGCTTCAAAATACTCCGTTACCTTCAGCATAATTTCCAGCTCCGATAACTGTATCTCCCGCAGTGTCAATAACTCTGCCATAATTTATAGCTCCTGTGATTGGTCTTGCTGGTATTCTAACACACAAAAAATGCCCCCGATTTTACTCGAAGGCACCTATTATCTCTCTATTCCTGTTCAGGGTTTCCGCTGTTACCTCTGCGTTCCCTGAAATCCCGACGGCCTCTCCCATCTCTATCCCTGCGCCGTCCGTATCGTCCTGCTGGCATTGGGGGATTGTTGCCGGAAGAATTTATCCGTTCACGCTGCGCACGTACCCTCATTGACGCTGGTCCCGGCATTCTCACTTCGTCCGGCTCAAACTTTGGGATTATTACTACTTTCCGGTTCGGTGTCTCTCCTACCGACTCCGTCGTTACATCGTCCCTGTCCTTCAACGTAGTATGTATCACCCAGCGTTCCCATGATACCATCGGGTCAAGTCTCACCGGCCGTCCATACTTCACCGCCTGTCTGGCCGTAGCTTCTGCTAAACGTTCAAGGCTCTTGCTCCTCCTGGCTCTATAACCACAAGAGTCGACCTTCAGACGAGGCTCATTCTTCGGGTCTCTCAACGCAAGGTTCACAAGGTATTCCATTCCCTTCAACGCGTCCCCATAGCGTCCCACTACATAGTCCGCAGCGTCTTCTCCCTCTATCTCAAGCATGTTGCGCTCAACCTCTGAAGCCTTAGCATGTGCGTCAAAATCCATCAGCCTCAATATCTCGTCAACAAACTTCGTTCCCCTCGTCATGATATCTGGTTTCGCCGTAGCCGTGATTTCTACCTTCATCTTCCTGCTGCCGAATAATCCCAGAAATCCCTCGCGTTCCTCGCTCAATACTTCCGCGTGAAGCTCTTCTGGCGGGAGCTTCCACAAATTCGAGACCTCTCTCACAGCTTCTTCTATTGAAGCTGCCTCTAATGTTATCCTTCTTTCCTCCATCATTTCGTTCTCGGCTTCTCCTTGTACAGTACTGGCTTCACTTTCATTTCAGCACTCGTCTTCTTAGCCACCTTCAGCTGATGAAGTATGCCCATTAATGACGATAATCCCCAGTATAGCAATACTCCGCCCGGCAGTCCAAAGCATATGAACGTCAGGAATAATGGCATAAACCAGGCCATCATCGCCATCTGTGAGTTACCCTGCGTCGATATATGCTGCTGGTACCATGTCAGAAACGCTATCACCGCAAGCAATATGAAGTTGAATATCCACGTTCCAATGTTCGAGAAAAGCATTCCCAAATTCGTGAACGCAGACAGAAATACCATAACTACCCCTAACTGCTCATTCGGTATCCTAACTCCTGCTTCATCTACCAGCTTCAACGCTTCTGATATCGTCGTAAGTACACTGCCTCCCAAGTTTACTCCGAAAAACGTTACGTCCGTGAATGCTTCCGTCTTCGTAAGGTCATACAGCACCCCGTAAAGCAGTATCAATATTGGAAGCTGTACCAGCATTGGCCAGCAGCCTCCCATAGGGTTCACTTTATGTTCCTTGTAGAGAGCCATCGTCTCCCGCTGCAACCCCTCCTTGTCGTCCGCGTATTTTTCCTGCAGGACGTTCAACATTGGCTGCAGCTTCTGGAGCTTCTGCATACTCTCCATCTGTCTTCGCGTTAATGGGTATACTACCGCCCTCACGATAAACGTTATCGCTATTATGGACAGTCCCCACGCAAAATTACTCCCTATCCCTATGCCGGCTATTACATCATGTATTGTCTGGAGAAGTCCTAACATTAAGGATTTCGCCTGTGCCCACATCTTCTTCTCTCACCTCTCGTTGTTCATCGGCGGCATGTCTACCCCGCCATCATTCCAAAATCCACACTTCATCAGCCGCCTAAGCGTCAGCCACGTACCCCGCATAAATCCCCATTCCTTATACACACTCAACGCATAATTTGAACACGTTGGGTAAAAACGGCAGTTATTCCCTAGATATGGGGATATCATCAGCTGGTATAAACGGATTAGTATTATTGCAATGCGGGACATATCAACTTTTTGCGCTTGAAAAGGACTTCCAGTTCCCGCTGTATCTCATACGTCTTACGGGTTAAACCTTCATCGCTCAGGCACAGCACTATGCGCGTTCCGGACTTTATCCTCCCTGACAGCCCCCTGAACGCCTCTCGCAATATCCTGCGTCCCCTGTTCCGAACATGCGCCTTTCCCTGACGTTTCCCTACTGCACAGCCGTAATACACGCCGTCTCCGTCTCCCATCAAATACAATATCCGCACCAGTTGGCCGCTTATACGTGTACCGGTGCGGAAGATTTGGTCAAATTCCCAGCCTTTGCGGAGCCTTGACACTGAGACATCAGGCACGGGTCAGAAATTTACGGCCCTTACGCCTGCGGTTACGGAGTATCTTGCGCCCTGAAGGTGTTTCCGAACGGGCTAGAAATCCTATTTTGCGTTTTCTGGGTATCCTGTGGGGCTGAAATGTTCCCTTCTTCATTGATGCTGCTGCTCCTTCTGTGAAATGAATTATCGTGGGGAATTATAACACAGTGAAAATCTAGTGTACAATATTGCCCGTTTTATGGGAGAGACAAACCATTTTGTTAATTTTACGGCTTCTCCCCTGAACTTATGGAGGATTATTAATAATGAAACAGTTTATCATAGTTACAGGCATGAGCGGCGCAGGAAAAACCATGACGCTTAAAGTACTTGAGGATTTCGGCTTCATCACTGTCGATAATCTGCCGCCGGAATTATTGCCTCAGTTGTTCAGAATTGTTGAGGGACAGGAAAAAAATCTGGTCGCTACTGTCGATGTCCGCAACGTTCCCAGAGATTTCGTAAGGGTCATTGACAATGTATCGAAAGATTGGATAGGGAACGTAAAAGTGTTGTTCCTGACGGCTTCAGATGAGGAACTTCTCAGACGTTACGAGAGGACAAGAAGAGTTCACCCTCTCAATAAAGGCTTATCTACTAGAGAAGGCATAAGGGCTGAACGTGAATTGCTTGCGCCAGTTCTCGAAAAAGCTGATGTAGTCATAGATACTTCCATGATGGATTTACACCAGCACAGAGAAAGACTTTTGCATGAATTTATGTGCAAGGACACTGGAATTTCAATCCTGATATCTTCTTTCGGGTACAAATACGGTGTTCCTCAAGATGCAAGTTACGTGTTTGATGTAAGGTGTCTGGCAAATCCTTATTATGTCGAGGCTTTAAGGGAAAAAACCGGGACTGATATGGAAGTTAAGGAATATCTGTTGAAGTATGACGATACGAAAGAATTTCTGGAACTGTTGAAACGATTTCTCGATTACGCTGTACCGCATTTCCTAAGCGAAGTCAGAGGACAGCTTCATGTTGCTTTCGGCTGTACCGGCGGAAGACATCGCTCTGTCGCTGTAGCTGAATGGATAGGGGAATACTGCGCACAAAAATATGACGGCGTTTACGTAATTCACAGGGATAAGGGGCATGGCAGACAATGAGGCTTTTTGCTCTGGGAGTAATTACGACGCTGGTATTGCTGTTCCTGTTCGGGAGGTTAAGGCTTAAATCCGGTAAACCCATAATCGAACGCGCCATTAACAGAAAACTCTCAGAAGGCCCTTACATCGTTGCTGTTGGAGGAGGTACGGGACTGTCAACGTTACTGAGAGGGATAAAGTCATACACGAGGAATATTACCGCTGTCGTGGCAGTTACGGACGAGGGCGGGTCATCGGGACGATTGAGGAATGAATGGGGAATGCTGCCTCCCGGAGATGTAAGGAACTGTATCGCAGCGTTGGCCGAGAATGACAGCGAACTACGAAAAATACTGGACTTTAGGTTTGACAGGGGGGAATTGGCCGGACATAGCCTTGGGAATCTTTTACTATTGGCAGTTACGGAGATGAGCGGAGATTTTGCGACCGCCGTCGAGAAGATGAACCATCTGTTGTCCATAAGAGGCAGAGTTTTGCCCGTTACGACTGAGGGAATAACGCTAATGGGAAGGACTAAGGACGGTCTGACGGTTAAAGGTGAACTGGACATTTCAGCGCATGGCCACGAACTCAACGAGATTTGGCTCGAACCCCTCAACGCTAAACCATTGCCGGAAGTTTTAAGTTCCGTTGACGATGCAGACGTTATACTTCTGGGGCCTGGAAGCCTTTTCACCAGCGTAATACCCAATCTTCTTCTGCCCGATTTTGCCGACAAACTCAACGCCTCAAACACTCCCAAAATCTACATCTGCAACCTCATGACCCAGCCTGATGAGACAGCAGGTATGAACATTGTGCAGCATCTCGACTGGGTTAGCGCGGCAATAGGGAGCGTACCTGATTTCGTCATTGCAAATTCTGAGCCTGTACCTGATGACATCGTTGAACGTTACAGAAAAGAAGGTGCTTCGCCGCTTTACATGGATAATCACCAGAGGGAAATAGTGAGGAGCATGGGTTGTATTTGCGTTGAGGCACCAATAATGTCGGTGTTTGACAGTACAAAAGAAGGCCGCGTTCTCAGACATGATACGCAGAAGCTGGCCTCCGTGTTATTCAGGATTATTCGCAGGATTAGCGACAATGGCTTCTGAGCTTTTACGCCGCAACTCCCGATGACTTCAACGCTATCTGCATTTCCACGCTCTGAAGCTGTACACGTAACTGCGCCTTCACGCTTTCATCGCTCTCACGGTTAAGCTGCTGACGGATTGAGTCCCTCTGCTGCTTGAGCTTTTCCAGTTCGTCATCATCATCATCGTTGCTCGTGCTTGAAGTTGCTGTTGACGGTGCGGAACCTCCTGACTTTGCGCCCTCTGCCTTGCCGGAAGGGTTGGTATCTGTTTTCGCAGTGCTGTCGTCCTCGTTGTCCTCAGTTTTTGCAGCCTCAACTTTCGCCGTCATACTCTCGGTCTTTGAGGGGACTTCCGAAGTTCCTCCCGGCTGAACGTAATCAACCCTCACGCTGCCATCGTCATTGCGTGCAACACTGTATATCCCTTCAACTTCTTCCCCGACTGGGTTGGCCTTGTCGTACGTGTCGGCCTCCTGTAAGCGGGTCTGTTCCTGTACCTGCTGTGTCTGCTGTACCTGCTGTGCGTCCTGAGCCTGACGTTTTGCACGTATACGATACTGTTCCGAATTCTGAATATTTACCTGCATTGTATCAATATTCATTTTATCTTCTCCTTTCATGCGTTATACAAGCTATAATAATCTCAAATATGCAAATTATAAGGAGAAATCGTAATATCATGCGCAAAATCTTCACGTTCATTCTAATCCTTACCCTAGCTTCAACTGTTTACGCCGCTGATGTTCCACGCGCAAACCTCGACCAGGCTGAAAGATACTTCAATAACGCATACATTCACTTCATGAGACGCGATTACAGGGACGCACAAGTCTACCTCGACCAGGCCATGCGGGAGAACACTTACATGGTTGATTACTACCTTCTGTCCGCCCTCAACCTCAACAGAATGGGTTACGTTCAAGAGGCTATGAACGCTCTTAGCGGCTATATTGAGGTCAGACCTCTCGATGTCTCTGCTCCTCGTATTTCTCGTAACTTCGACGAACAGTATACTGTATTGCGCTCCGTTCTGGGTACTGCTCCAATTCCTGTATCCTGGCGTTACGCAGAGTCCAACGTTCAGAGCCAATGGCAGACCGGTTACACCCGCCCTTTCAGCATTAAGGGGCTGGGAAAACTGAAGTCGCTTGGCAGTACCGTGTGCATTCCTGACACATTCGGAGGCAGATTGTTCATTCGCCAGACCGGGCGAAACATCATGGGCGGCTCGGGCATTCTTCACGAAATCTCTGTCCCCGAACCCGTTACCGCTATCCCTATGGGCGATGGATCTTTCAGGATATTCTCCGTTAATGGTGATGTCTACGCCCTCAGAAACATTAACACTTCAGCAGATTATGTCGCTACTCTGCCGTGTGAAAACCTCGCTGACGCTGAGTATATTGCAGAAAATCTGTTTGCTGTTGCCGATAATGCCACACGTAACATAGCGTTCTACACCGACGCTGCCGGTGATTTGCGCGTAAGATTATGGGCACCTCCATTGAGGGAAGGGGATTTTCTTTTCGAGCCTTCTGCGATTGAGGCTTATGCTGACTGGCTGGCCGTAGCTGACAGAATGAATGACCGTATATACATAGTGAACATCATGAACCATGAATACTTCGACATAAGAGGCGTTCCAAAACCCAGAGACCTCATATGGTCAGGGACAGGAGAGTTATTCGTACTGACGGACGAGGGGAAAATATGGGACTTCATCATAGATTTCGGAACTAGAACCTACGCAAACCGTCATGCAGGGGCATTGTATGATGATAAGCGGAACTCATGGTCATTCTTCAAGTCGCCGGAAGGTGATATAAATTGGCTGGATATGGGTGCTTCACGTATATATAAGGCTCTAATGCTGCCTGCAAGAGATGAAGTGCCGGGATTTCTCAGCATATACAACCCCAGCATAGCCGTGAACAGTGCGAACAGAGAAGCGTTTATTCTGGAGGCAACGTTGATGTCGCCGTTCATGCATTATGCCGCAAACGCACGAATTATCGCCCAGTCAGTGTGGAATGACAGGGCAATGCGCTGTAACGTAATATGGCAGAGACCGCGAAACTTTGACGCAGTACTGTTTCACGCACCGGTACCCAGAGGCTCGGTGTTCCCGCTGAATGTAAGGCCATCACAGGTCAGGGACGGAAGCGATATACAGGCAATCCTGGCTTCAGTATGGCTTCTTCACAGGGAGACGCTCACGAACATAATCATTGACGCTTCACTGCACTTCACGAATGACGACATGATGATGCTGCTGACGTTCTGTATGCTCAACGGGCTTGAACTGGACATATATGCGAGGGATATCCCATCTCCTGCAATGCTGAGAGCCAGTGCTTTCACGGGAGGGAAGACGGTGTATGCGATGGGTGATACACTGGAACTGCCGGTACAGCGCACACACATGCAGATACAGATACCATTACCCGAAGAACTATCCAGCTCCGGCTATCCGGGACGCTCAATGCTTGCGTTGTATCTTGATGCAGGTCTGGTGCAGTCGAGAGCATGGATACCGTTATTCCCCGACATGTTCAACTATCCCGTCCAATGAGAGCCTGTAGGTGCGGCTGCCTATGACGACATCGGGGACTTTTGAGGGGACAATCTTTGCGTCATCGAGGTGTGAGAGGTCAAAATCGCCGCTTATGCTGCCCGTGAGCGTCAAGCCGTCAGAAGCATAGACCATTGCGTTATCAGCCGTGAACACAGCAATGTATCCTCCGTTGAGGACAAAAGCTATATCGCGTGAGGACATTATGCCGTTCAGTTTCCAGTTGTCGCAGAAGAAACCGGCCATCTCAGGGGTAAGTGCTTGTTCGCCGAAAACTCTTGCCCCTGCTATGATTTCACGTCGAACATTCTCTGGTGGAACGCCGGTTTTGAGGTAGCGCGAATATTCCTGCGGATCAGCGTCGAGTGCGGATTTTGAGCCTGCATCACCCAGTTCGTGCAGAACATTGATACCCCATCTGCCTAACCTGAAGCGCATGTAGAGGTAATCAGGATCGGAGAGGCCAGCGAGAATGCGGGATTTCTGGTTTGAGGCAGCAAGCCTGGACGGATCGAGAATGGGTGAGTTCATGAGTGTTACGGTTGCGGCCATGAAGATGATGGCTGAGATGTTCACCCTTCCGATGTAATGCGGCCATTTCCCCAATAACACTGTGATAGCGTATCCAAGTCCCCATAATCCCACCGTCAGAGCCAGAAATAAAGCCTGTATCCTGTCGGTAGTGAGGCCGTACTGTGAAATTCTGAGGCTCAATGAGTATATGCATAATACGGCGTAAAATGGCAGACATAGCAGCGATACTTTTGCAAGGTTGTCAATCCATTTCGTCCGGAATGAAGATTTCACGCCGTCAAGGTATGCGGCATTCGCCAGTATCAGTGTGCCGAACTGTAGAAGCAGCATCAGCGTGCTTGCCTGCCCCGTGCTGAAAAGCGTGTGAAGTCCCACGAATGGCAGACACAGCAGGAACATAACCGACAGTACCGAGAAGAACGGTAACAGCCATGCGAGGACAGACAGAAGCCATCGTCCAAGACTGTCTATGCCTGGGTGTCTTATTGCGACGGATATGGATATTGCAATTATGATGGCAGACAGCGGAACGGCAGTAAGCGGGTTGAAAATGAGCAATGGAACACTGTCCAGCCCAACAATGTCGAACAAAAGCCCGGCAGTGATAAGCAATCCCCAAAATACCACTATGACAATGGAAGCCTGAAATAGCAGGAATAAGTTTCTACAGAACTGGAAGAATATGTCGCTGTAAGGAACTTTCCAGCTCCACGAGGCAATTCTGCACTGGAAGAAAGGTATCAATAGGAACACGGCCATGCTAATGCGTATGAGGTCAGATTTCTGTGAAGGGACAACGTAGAAGCTGCCTTCAGGAGAATATAATGACCATAATCTGTATACCCAGAATACTAATAGAACAGCCGTAAGTCCAAGCAACAAGTTCCAAAGTCTCTTACCCCAATATTCTTGAGACAGCCAGAATACAAATGGTACGATGAAGATAACTGTCAGCGGCATACAAGTCAGTGGGCCTGACAGAATGAGGGCGTAAACTCCCAGAATTAATCCCTGAATGAGTGCGGATACTGCAACCCAGATATAACGGTTTCTGTCGATGATGTTCATGATGTCTTGTCTAACGTGAGTAGGAATATTTGTATCCCTTAGTCAGAGCTTTAGGGAGGGAACGGGTAGAGAGTGTTGCGCTGCCTTTTTTGAGTTCTACCTTATGCAGTGAAAGTGGAAGCGGGAACTTTCGCAGGTCAACAAGCGGCTGAATGCGGGAGAGTGCTTTCTTAGTGATGTAATCCGGAAGGTCAAGTTTGTTGACTTTAACCTGAGGATTATTGAGCCATAACTCCTTGCCCTTAACGATTTTGAGGCCGCTTACAATTTCGATGAGGATATCGAGGTTGAGGAAAGATGAGCCGGTATTGTAATAACCTTTACCGTTGAGACCAGAGGGAGTAATGCCCATAGACACATCGTGCCATTTGTCATCACCCTTGCCGAAAGTCTTATTCTCGATGGCCCTGTTGATGTCGCGCTCAAAGATTGTAGCCACAGCGAGGACGGACATAGCGTCTTTGCACTCAACCTTACCCGACTTCCATTCAGAGGGAGAGTTGAAACGTACACCTTTCATTCTGACTTTGAGGCTGTCCATTCTGAGTTTGTCGATGATGAGGCCCTTTAGGTCGAGCCAAACATCGGAGAAAGCACCGTTAGCGTCAGGTTTACCTGATACGACGATTTGGGCAGTTTCGGGAGTGAACTTTTTGACGTAATAAGCGAGGAGGTCATCAACTTCATCGGCAGAACAGACAACGGGAATAAAAACGATAACAATAGCCAATACTAAACGTTTCAACAAGCTAAAAACTCCTTTCACGAAAACTGGAACTATTATAATAGATTTATGAAAATTGCAGACCAGATAAAGGCAAAAATCCGAATAGAGGACTTAATAGGCCGCCAGATAACATTACGTCCCTCATCACGTGGCTATGCGGGTTCATGCCCATTTCACAAGGACAATAACCCATCATTTCACGTATACACCGATACGCAGTCATATTACTGTTTTTCGTGCCATGACAGCGGGGATATCTTTGCGTTTACGATGAAGACCAGGAACCTTAGCTACCGTGAAGCGTTGGAAGTTTTGGCGAATGAGGCAGGAATAGACATAACGAATTATGATGGAGAGAATGCCGGAAGGTCAAAACCATCACGCGATGTTTATGGTGTGTTATCACTGGCACAGGAATATTTTGCTTCATGTCTGCGTCAATCGGGAGGAGCAAAAGGCTACCTTCAACAGAGGAAGCTGACACCGGAAGATTTTGGGACATTCGGGCTAGGTTATGCGCCGGCATCATGGGACGGGTTATCGCGTTACTTATCGCAGAAGGGGATAGAAGGTCGTGGAGTAATAGAGGCAGGATTGGCGTTGCAGAATGAGCGCGGAATGTATGACCGTTTCAGGGGACGGATAATGTTTCCTGTGAGGGACGTAGCGGGAAGGATAATAGCGTTTGGAGGGAGGCTCATTGACGGAGACGGTGCGAAATACATGAACAGCCCTGAGAGCCAGATATACCACAAACGCAGCAATCTCTATCTCCTCAACGCAGCAGGCAGATACATAAGGGACAGGCATTACAGCATATTGTGTGAAGGTTACATGGACGCATTGAGGCTGCACAAGAGCGGATTTCGTGAGGCAGTGGCTTCATTGGGAACGTCATTGACGGACGAACAGGCCAGGCTGCTGAAAAGGTTTTCCGATGTCTGCTACATATGCTACGATGATGACGAGGCTGGGAAGAATGCGTCATTGCGGGGAATGTACATACTTGCTGAAAACAACCTAGATGTTTATGTTGTAACGCTGCCGGAAGGTAAAGACCCCGACGAGTACCTGTCCTCACACAATCCTGAAGATTTCGCGCAGGCCATGAAGAATGCAAAGCCGCTAATCCCCTATCACATTGAGCAGTTACGGCCATTATTGGACGACAAGTTACGCAGAAGGTCAGCAATGCGGGAATTATGGGAAGGGGTAAGGAAGCTGAACCCAGATATAGTGATGGAATATTTGGGGGACTTATGCGGAGTATTTGGACTTTCAGCGGAAGACATGAGCCGTCAGATAATGCAGGGAAAGAAGCTTGAAGCCCCTTCAGCCGTAGTAACACCGCCTGAACCTGTGAACATGCCCGATGAACTTGAAGCGGCATTTTGTGCGTTACTGATGAGATACCCGCAATGCCGTCTTGACACGAAGCCTGAAGAACTGGGAAAGTATCTTCACAGTGAATGTGCGGTGGATTGTGCAGAGGCCATACTGTCATCGAACCCTGAGAGCCTGAAGACGTTATGGCTTACGTTGGGTGATACTGAAAAGACGGGATTAATCAGCAGGGGAGAAATATTCATAACGCATGTAAAGGGATTGAGGGGGCGGGAGATATGGAGTCGTGTGAAGGACGGACTTGAAGCTGGAAGGATAAAGGAGAGGACGGAGAAGATACGCTCGATGATGAGGCAGGGGCGGGCGAGCAAGGAGGAAATGCGGGAACTTTCTGAACTTCTCGGAAGGTTAGGGAAGTTGAAGATATGACGGCAGAGATAGTGTTTCTTAGGTTATCGGTGGCGGTAATGCCATCATGTGAGATGAATATAACGCCTGGAACATTCTCCATCGCAGACAGAACGTTGAATGCCTCGTCAACGCCAGAAATCATGAACGCTGTAGCCAGACCATCAGCCAGAGAGCCATCTGGAGTAATGACTGTAACGGAGAGCAAATCACTCATAATGCTGTTGCCTGTTTTAGTGTCGAAGAAGTGGGAATACTTTTTGCCATCAACGGTCTTGAAACGCTCATAGCTGCCCGACGTAATGACAGCGCAATCATGGACATCGAGTACGAGAGCCGGTGAACCATAAGGCTCTAAGGGATTACGAACCCCAATACGCCAATTACTGCCATCAGTTTTCTTCCCTACAGCATAAACATTGCCGCCCAAATCAATCATAGCCGACTGAACGCCCTTACTTTTTAGCAAATCCGCAATCTTCTCTGACGCAAACCCTTTAGCGATACCCCCCAAGTCGAGAACGCAGCCGTTATGTTTGAGGAAGACAGTATCGCCGGAAATTTGGAGGTTATCAATAGCAGAGAGTTTTACGGCTTCATCGAGGCTTTGAGGGGAAGGGATAGAATTATCCTGACGATTAATTTTCCATAGCCTAGTAACTGAGCCTATGAGGGGGTTAAACACGCCGTGAGTTAAGTCATGAAGCCTTACGGAATGACGAATAACCTCTACCGTATCATCATGTACTTTGAGGGGCTTAATTCCTGCATTGGAATTAATCATGGAAATGTCGGACGATGGGTTATACATGGAAAGGGAATTATCGAGTTGCTGAAGGAGGCTATAAGCGTCATCAACAGCGTTAATGCCGAAGGAAGTAATACGAATGATAGTATTCATAGCCTGTCCAATGTGAGTAAATTCTTTGTCATCAATATTTCTGATGTAAAGCGACAACAGTCCAGCAAAGACCAGTAGTATAGCCGGAAAAAATCTATGCTTCATAAAAATTATTCTCCTTTGCGATGATGATGATATTATATAGCGTAAAAGGAGCTGAATGAAGAATGAAATACTACGCAGGAATAGACATTGGAGGAACGAACATAAAGACTTGCATAATAGACGAGGCAGGCCAAATTCTGAGTGAGGACAGCATACCAACGGGGGCCGGCCGTCCGCAGGAAACGGTATTGAAGGACATAATATCGAGTGTGAGAACGTCAATATCGCGTGCAGGAGTATCGCCTGTAGCCGCAGGAATGGGAACGCCTGGATTAATTGACAGTGAAGCAGGGGTAGTCATCTACAACAATAACTTGGGCTGGAGAGAATTTGATGTTGCGCCAAAGATGTCGAAAGCGTTGAACATACCGGTAACGTTGGAGAATGATGCAGACGCTGCGGCATTAGGAGAAGTAGTAGCGGGTTGTGCAAAGGGAGCTAGAAGCGCGATGATAATAACGCTGGGGACTGGGGTAGGTTCAGGGTATGTAGTGGAAGGCAAGATAGTGAGGGGCTGTGAATTTGGGCACATGGTAATCTCGTATGGAGGCCGTGAATGCACGTGTGGGAGGAAGGGTTGTTTTGAGGCGTATTGTTCAGCGACTGGGCTGATAAACATGACGCGAGAGATGATAGCGTCAAACCCTAATGGGATAACGGCTGGAATAGCGGAACGTGAAGGTACTGTAAGCGGACACACGGTATTTGACGGAGCAGAAAACGGTGATGCAGACGCGGTGAACCTGATAGATGAATACACGAGCTATTTGGCGTGTGGATTGGCGAACCTTGCCAACGGATTACAGCCGGAAGTGATAGGAATAGGCGGAGGAATAGGGAAGCAGGGAGAGAGATTACTTGCTCCATTGCGCAAGAAGGTGAACGATGAAATCTACAAAGGAATGACACCGCCTCGAATTGTGAGCTGTACGTTAGGGTACAAGGCGGGATTGATAGGGGCAGGTATGGCGGCGAAGTAGCGAGACAGTACAATGGACTGTGTATAGCTGAGAAGAAAGCCTTACAAACTCCCTTTAGGCATAGGGAAAGTTTATGCTGTAATATAAGGCATAAAGACCAACAAAGGGAGCGTGAAGTATTTGCGCATACTCCACACATCAGACTGGCACACGGGACGAAAACTCAAGGAACGCAGCAGGCTTGAAGAGTTCGGGCAGTTCTTTGCGTGGCTTGAAGACATAATCATAAATGAACATATTGACGCTCTAATAGTGTCAGGGGATATATTCGACAACACAGCACCATCACCAAAGGCTCAGGAGCTTTATTACTCGTTTCTGGGCAGGCTCTCAAATTCACCATGCAGACACGCTGTCATAATCTCCGGCAATCACGACTCCGCAATATTCATTGACGCTCCATCGGAAATCATGAAACATTGCAGGGTTCACGTTGTTGGCAGGACATGTGATAATCCTGCTGACGAAGTTATTACCCTCACTGACGCAGAAGGAAATCCAGAATTAATCGTTTGCGCCGTACCCTACCTTCACGATAAGGACATACGCATTGTAAAGGCCGATGATGATCCAGGCGACATTGAGAGGGCGTTGAAGTCAGGAATAATGAGGCATTACGCGGAAGTTACAGGACATGCGCGGGAATTAAGGGGGGCTTCCAACGTTCCAATAATCGCAATGGGACATCTCTTTCTTGAACATGGCATGACGCTTGAAGATGAAGGAGTACGTTCGCTGTATGTTGGGACGGCTGTAAAGGTAGGCACCGATATTTTCCCGGAGGACATAGCATATACTGCACTTGGTCATCTGCATTCACCGCAACACATAGGCCGCGAGAATATACGTTACAGCGGCTCTCCAATAGCAATGACGTTTGGTGAAGCGTCAGGGCGCAAATCTGTCAGCATTGTTGAACTTGAAGGACGTAACTTTGCCGGTGTCAGGGAAATTACTGTTCCTGTGTTTCAGAGGTTAGAGAGATTAAGCGGGACAATTCAGGAGATTGAAAACGGGATAATTTCGTTGGGACATGAGGGTATCTCAGTATGGCTTGAAGTTACGTACACTGGGAGCGAGGCAATAGGGGATTTGCAGGAGAGGTTTGAAGATTGCGCGAAAGTTTTTCCCAACATTGACATTCTCAGCGTAAGGGACGAGGGAAGCAGCAATATTGAGGCAGGAGGAACAGGGATATTCGGCGGAAAGAGCCTGGATAATGTTTCGCCGGAGGGAATGTTCAGGTATCTCATGGACAGCAAAGATATACCGAAAGGTCAGCGAGATGTATTCATGAAAATGTACATGGAGATACTTCACGGGATAAGGACAGGGGATAATGATACTGTACAATGAAACTGTATAAAATGTACAAGAAAAATAGACAGGAGGATACAGTATCAAGGGACAGACCGATCCGTCGCGTTGAACCATTTCTATGTGGGATACGGAGATAGATTTCCCAAAGTAGCATAGAAAAACAGCCCTTACACAGTCTTGTGGACAGACCAGTCGCGCTTTGGAATTGTCCACCTTCGCTCCTAAAAACGCGACACAGGGGAAAATGATAATGAGATGATATCGACTTTCTCCTTGGGAAGCAATCCGGGAGATGATAAACACGGTGAGGGAACAGTCCCGTGACTGATGATTGCATCAGGATGCTTGATTTCCTCCTGGCTCTAGGGCTTCGCCGATAACCACAATGAAAAAAGCCTTTGTATCGCTTTTGAAATCGAACATCTGTGGTCAAAAGATAATCGCACCCAGTATATATAGCACAGGTCGCATATGTCGCATCTTCGTAGGATTATTGTAGCCCATGATTTCCCGAACCTTATCTTGAAGTTCCTCTCTTGGACGATTGAATCGACAATTGTTCGTATATAATTTCATTCAGCTTTCGCCTTCTCTCGGGAAACCATAAGATGGGTATACCCCACCTAGTTTATTCAAAAAAAAACCGATAATCCTCGTAATTTTTCAAGGGGTTTCACCGAATTGTCATCAAAAATAAATAGACTAGAATCAGCATCTTTTTAAAGAGAAAAACACAAAACTGATGTACTATAAATAAAAAATTCGGGAGCATTACCACACTCAGCCACACCTCCGACACTCTTGCTCCCATTCCTCTTTCGTCTGAGGTCATCTCTGATACTGTCGGCAATTCCCGGCAATGCGTCAGCGCGGTCATTCGTTACCATAGTGTAGGCTTCCATGCGGGAATATCCATCGTCCATAAGGCTGGCGGCTTCATCATCGCGTCCAGACTGTATCCATTGACGCTGTGATTTTTGGAGTTCTGCGAATACGTTTTTGGGCAGGGACTTTTTGAGGCGTGTCCATACTTGGGAGAGTTTTTTGTCTGCGCGGGCAAAATCTGCACTGCTCTTCTTCATTCTGAGGTACTCCGAGTCAGTGAGAGAAAATGCCGGAGCTGTCAGCAACAGTATCAACGCAAAAGCTGAGATTAAACGTTTCATGTAAAATCCTCCTTAACATATGATTGATAATGCGGATATTATACATGTATGAATAATACGGTGATATAATGATAAAAATTTTAAGCAGAAGGTAGTATTGACTATACTACACTACCTGTACAGCCTGTAAAGCAAGAAAGGGTAGCATTCTATCAGTAACTTTAGCTGTTTATAGGCTTAAGCTGTGGATTCGTTACCTTACGTCTTATATCCACCAAATGATAACAATGTTAATCCATCGTCCATCTAAGCAAATATTCCTTCAGTCTGTCGAAAAACTGCATAACTACCACCAGTACCATAACCATGAACAGAAAGCCTCCCCACGCATGGTCATACAAACTGAAATCCGTATACTTCTTCAACAAAAAAACCCATTCCATACCGCGAACCATACATTTCCGCATAAACCAGCATAACAAGTGTTAGGGATATTGCTATTGACGGTATCATCATGCCAAGAGAGGCCAGCAAATTCGGAAGCATAACGTCCCGGTTCTTTGTGAATGCTTTGACTATTGCGCTGACTTTAGGGAATAGAAAAGGGTTCAACAAATTGTTCTCAGTCGCACAATAATACAGCACTCCCAATCCCAGAAGTATTAACGCTCCCGCAAATTTACCAGCCATCTCCTCATGATTGTTTACACCCTAGATGTTGTCGTTCTCGTCAAAGGACTTCTGCATGGCTGAGTAAAATTCAGGGTCTTCATGGCCGTATTCTTCCGTTGCTTCCTTGAGTGCCTGCGCGTAAATCTCCGTATTGGCACTTATTTTCTGCCTTTGACCCATCGAAGCCCCCAGTTGTAATAATTATCCATATCAGAATGACCGCTGAAGAACTTTACGAGCTTCTCAACGCTGAAGGTATCATCGTTCACATTTTCAAGCATTGCAACAGCGCACATAATCTCCGAAGTATTGTATTCGTCCATTCTCACTATGACATCACGGCTTCCAGGACATTTCACCGTTATAACCCCGTCAGCGTCCTGCCAGTTCGCAATACCCTCATATATGAACGTATACACAAGAATGCGCCTGAAACGTGAAACTTCCGCACCGTTCACCCTGAGATTTTCGCCGCCCTCAATGTCTCCTGTCCTGTCGTCGCCATCAAGCGCAATATACGGGAAAGCCTCAAAATTGCCGAAGTTCCCGCCTAGTGCCTGAACTGAACCTTTCCTGCCGTCCTGAAGCTCATAGAGGCAGCCCAAATCGAGGTCTATTGCCCCGACCTTCTTTGAGAAAACGGACATTAAGCGTTTGCGTTCATTACCTTTGTGCCAGTTGAGATTGATGACTATTTCACCGAGTTTGGGAGTTGTCTTCTCAAGGCTGACTTTCTGCCCCTTAGTGAGTATTACAGGTTTGGGAGCAGGTGCAGTGGATTGCATTTCTTCCCCGCCGTAATGTTTCAGAAGTTCGCGCAACCCTCCATTGAAGCCGGAAGCAACCGCCGCAATTCGCCACTCATCATTACGCCTGTATATTTCTATGCTGATTATTGCCCTCTCATCGTGAAGATCGCTGCCGTTAAGCGTCATGGTCATAGCCTCGCCGTTACTGGCCATCAGCGTTAGAGCATGTGATGAAATCTGCCCCATTGTTCCCGCGCCGTCAATGCTTGCAGTGAACACCAGTTTTGCGATTGTATCAGGGAGATGCGGAAGGTCTATTGTGAATTTTGCGCCGTTGTTGCAGGGGGAGTATGTAATTTCGTTGTTGGGTGAAGCAGTCTGATTGTAGAATATCATGTAGCGGTCATCGGAGAGATTGTCATTGCCGTCTACTCCGAAGCACGAGAAATCATAAATTGCAGAGCCGTTAATATTTAATTCGACTCTGAAACTTTCTGAAGGATTAATATATTTATCGAGTTTGTCGCGAAATCCCCTCGTAAGTTCCATCATGATTATACGTTCACCCCGAAATCAATGCATAAAGCTTTGAGTCCGCCCTTATAACCTGAGCCTATTGCGTTGAATTTCCACTCAACATCGCTCCTATATATTTCGCCGACAATTACGGCTGTTTCAACCGAGAAATCTTCGCCGAGGTCATAGCGTATCAATTCGCGGCTGTTGGTCTCATCGTAAATGTGTACGTAGGCATTTGAGACTTGACCGAAATTTTGACGGCGTTCTTCTGCCTCATATATTGTTACGGTGATTGCTATTTTCGCGATATTGGCGGGGATTGCGGCAAGGTCAATTTTGATTTGCTCGCAGTCTTTCGCGTCTGAACCTTCGAGCTTGCCCTTTAACTCATCGCCCATGTGGTGAACCGCCCCGGATTTATGCTCTAAGTTGCCGTAAAATACGAAATCCGAATCCGCCGGGACTTTCCCATTATCGCCGAGAAGGAATGCTGAAGCGTCAAGGTCAAAATCATATCCGCCGTCATATTTCTTTGTGTCCCAACCGAGTCCAACAAGTATTTTTGTCATTCCTGGACGGCCTTTTGTGAGGTCTACTTTTTGCCCCTTGAATAGATTAATCATATTAATGTGCCTCCTTTAAACATTTACGCCGAAATTCCTGCACAGTGCTTCAAGTCCTCCCTTGAAACCTGAGCATTCAGCATCGTATCTCCATTCATCGCCATTCCTGTAAAACTCCCCAATGATAATGGCCGTTTCAGACGAAAATTTTTCGCCGATGTCATAGCGGAGTAATTCTTGCTTGTTTGATTCGTCAACTACACGCATATATTTATTTGAGACTTGGCCAAAATTTTGGTGTTTCTTTTCTGCGTCATATATCGTTACTGTGAAAACTATCCTGCTTATATTCGCGGGGACAAGCAGGAGATTCACCATCATTAACTCGAAGTGTTCTTCATATGACGGCAATATTGGCATACTTCCAGCGAGCTGAACCGCCCC
>CALAUZ010000070.1 GCA_937892105.1 uncultured Fretibacterium sp.
CGCGCCCTTGCCGAAGCCCTTGAAGCCCTGCTGGCTCTTTAGGTATTCATAGAGCGGGAGCTGATCGGAGCCGTTCACATCGGATTTCTTCATCTGCGGGAAGGTCGTGTTGTAGTGCAGGGTGCAGAATTCGTGAATCTCGTCGTCTGTGCCGGGAGCCTGGCCGCCGAACTGGTTGCAGGGTATGTCGATGATTTCGAGACCCTTGTCGTGGTACTTCTTGTGCATTCCTTCGAGCTGCTCATACTGGGGTGTGAAGCCGCAGCCTGTTGCTGTGTTGACGATTACGAGGACTTTTCCAGCAAACGTTGAGAGTTTGACTTCCTCGCCCTTCGGTGTGAATACGGAATAATCATAAATTTTGCTCATCGCATATGCCTCCGTGTTAAGTATAAATGTCAGCGTTAATATGAAAATAATACTCATCATTATACACTCACCTCCTTAAAATATAAACATTGCATCGCCAAACGAAAAAAAACGCCACCCTTCCTCTGCCGCATTCTCATAAATATCAAGCAGTCTCGACAAAATCTCCTCCTCATTCCCGAATGCTCCTGCCTTATTCGCCGCAAATGATGACACTAGCATAATCAGTGAACTCTGTGGAAGATGGAAGTTCGTTATCAGCCCGTCAACAACACGAAACTTGTAGCCCGGATAAATAAACAGTCCGGTATCCTTAACGCCCGAATGAACGCCATCATCATCGCAGAAAGACTCCAACGTTCTCGCTGATGTTGTCCCTGACGCAATTACCCTGCCTCCTGAAGCATGGCATTCTTTAATCATATCAGCTGTCTCAGGCGGTAACTCGCAGTGTTCCGTGTGAATTTCATGATCCCGTATGTCCTCCGTCTTCACAGGGCGGAATGTTCCAAGTCCGACATGGAGCGTAACATATGCTGTCTTCACACCCATTGCATTAATGCGTGAGAGTAATTCGGGAGTGAAGTGAAGGCTTGCTGTTGGTGCGGCAGATGAACCATCGTTCCTCGCAAAAACTGTCTGGTATGAACCCCGCATTGAGTTGTCCCCGTGAATGTATGGCGGTAATGGAACGTTTCCGGAAGCCTCCAGGAATGCCAAAAACTCCTCGCGCTTCCCAAAATTAAACTTCACAGACCTTATCCCTTCAGGCAAATCGGCAGTTACCTTCACTTCATGGCCGTCAACAATCACTGTATCGCCAGCATGTATACGCCTTGCAGGTTTTACAAGTGCTTCCCATTCCAGAAAATCAGCCGTAACGTTTCTTAACAGCAACATCTCACATTTCCCGCCAGTCTCACGCTTTCCCCATAATCTCGCAGGTATTACCCTCGTATCGTTAAGCACAAGCAAATCACCGGCCCTCAAATATTCGGTGATGTCCCTGAAGTGTCGTGAGGCTGTGAGATTTTCCCTGACGTTCCACACGAGAAGACGCGATGAATCTCTGGGATTTGCGGGAGTTTGAGCTATATTCTCAGGAGGAAGGGTGTAATCATATGAGGATAAATCATAGATTTTTTCGCGGGGGATTAATCTTTTCACTTGAACTTTCTCACCAACGTACCTGGATAGTAATGTTCCAGTATCTTCTCGGCAGTGTATCCCTTCTCAGCCATAGCCATAGCTCCCCACTGGCTCATACCTACTCCATGTCCCCAGCCGCGTCCGTAAAAGATGAAGTCGCTGCCTGATTTCTCGATGGAATAACCATACTTGTTCATCTTCGGCCTTGATGATGATGGCTTCCCTGACCTGCCTACTCCCGTCCTGTAATACTCTTTCTTCTTCGAGGGATTAGTCAGCATGTCGATTAATTCTGTGGTCGTGAATACACCTTCCGCCGTCATTTTGGCTATCCCCTGTTCTTCCTCAAACGTAAGTGATGATGATGATTGTCCGGATTTCTGCGGCGATACTAAACCGCTGGGAGTTGCTGTGTTCTGAACGCGGAATGCTCCTCCTGACGGCGTAAACATCGTACTCTTGAGGGTTCGTGGGTCTACTGATGTCCTGAACTGGCTGGCTTTTATGGTTCTTGTTCCGTTCGTGCCGATGAACGTCATCTTTACTGCCCGGCCTCCCTCGTCAACTTCAGAAACCTGTATCTCCGTTATAGTCCCGATATCTGCGCCTGTTACCTTCTTTACAGCACTCTGTATCTTCGAGGCAGAAATCTTAGCGTCCCATGTCGATACTGGCGATTTGTAGTTCACTACTTCTGGTACTCCCGTAAGATACGGCAGGTTCTGTCCCCAAACATCTGCAATATTCGCCGTATGGCCGCCGCTGTCTGAATGGAAGTATGTATATGCCAGCTCCTTCCCATATGTCAGCACTTCACCGGCTGTCCCAGTTACAGCCTGGTTTGTACGCGCCGTCTCAACACCTGCACCCTTGTACACCTGGTCTGCGTCCGTATCAACAACATCATAGCCCTTATCTGCCCTGTTCATGCTCTGTTTAAGCACATATGTCCTCGCACATATAGCCTGTGCCCTGAGTGCCTGAATATGCCAGTTCGCCCCAACCTCTGCCGGAAGTACTCCGCACAAATACTGCTCAACATCGAGAACGTTCAAAAGACCGCCGCGCTGCGTTATGAGGAATGCTCCCCTGTAAGTCCTGTCCTTGTATTGCAGAAATCCTGTACCTGTTATCCTTACGGGCATGGGAAAGGAGTTGCCCATAATGTTCACATAACCGTTGTTGACAGAAATCCTCGCGCTGTCCCCAAGATTTACCAGCCGTCCTTCAGCGTCCGTCATTGCAAGCATTCCCTGCGTTATCCCGATTGAATAGCTCCCTGCATTTGCCAGCTTAACATAGACATCTCGCGCGTAAACTTCACACGGCCATGAAAGCATAAGCACCATCAGGGTTAAAATTCCGTTACGAATGCGAACCATATCCGCCAATCATCTCCTTTCATTGTCCATCATAATATGCGAGACCCGCAACAGCAGCAGCAAGAGCGTCAGCCGTGTCGTCAGGTCTCGGTATGTCATCGAGCAAAAGCATATCCCGTATCGTCGTCTGCACTGTGAGTTTATCGGCTCTCCCTGTCCCGCAGAGTTTCAGCTTTATGTGGTTCGGCGCAGGCTCTACTACAGGAAGGTTATTCTGTGCCGCTAGAAGCATTATTACCCCGCGTGCCTGGTAAACATATTCGGCTGTTGTAGCGTTTCTCCCGAAAAATAAACGTTCAACCGACACAAAATCAGGGCTGCAATGTTCTATTTTCTCCTGTATGTCAGTATAAATCTTCAGAAGCCGTTCCGTGAATGTCATTGCGGGAGTTGTCTCGATACAGCCATAATCCAGCGCAATCAGCTCAGAACCGGACTGCAATACAGCACCATAACCCACGCGTGCAAGACCGGGATCTATGCCCAGACATATGCGCAACTAGTCGTCCTCAATCTGTGATGCCACTTCGTCAGGAATGTCAAAGTTCGAGTATACGTTCTGAACATCATCATGTTCTTCGAGGGCATCGACAAGTCTCAACACTTTTCGCGCCGCTTCAGGGTCAGAGATTGAAACTGGTGTTTTCGCTACCATTGAGACTTCAGCGTTATCGACAACATATTTTGCTTCCTCAAGAGCCTTCTGCAATGTATCAAGGTCTGACGGCTCACAGTAAAGCGTGAAACCCTCATCGCTTGCCTCCATATCCGACATGCCTGCGTCAAGACCAAGTGTCATAAGTTCGTCCTCGTCGAGATTTTCACCCTTGACCTCGATTACCCCTTTGCGGTCGAACATCCATGCTACAGAACCTTCTGAACCCATCTGCCCGCCGTTACGTGCGAGAAGTGCGCGGATTTCGGGAGTAGTTCTGTTGCGGTTGTCTGTCATTACGTTTACGAGAACGGCAATACCTGAAGGGCCGATGACCTCATAGGTGAGTTCGTCATATGAGATGTCGCCCAGTTCGCCTGTTCCACGCTTGATGGCACGTGTTATGTTGTCGTTGGGAACGCTTACGGCCTTTGCACGCTCAATCGCTGTCTTTAGCCGCATGTTCATAGCAGGGTCTCCGCCTCCGTCTTTCGCCGCGATGATGATTGCACGGACTAGCTTCTGGAAGAGGTTGCCGCGTTTTGCGTCCTGCGCTGCCTTACGGTGCTTGATGTTTGCCCATTTTGAATGTCCTGACAAGATTAATCACTCCTGAAATAGAATAATATTATTATGGTCTGAAGATTGGAATTGGCTTGCGTTTGTGTTCACTTCTCCTGCGCATTACGTCTATTCTCTCACGCGCTGAAGGGTCATTGATTTTCCCGCTTGAAAGATATTCATCGAGAACATCATACGTGAAACCCATATCCCCTTCGTCTGTCTGCCCCTCGTACAGTCCTGCGCTTGGAGCTTTGGTGATGATAGGTTCCGGAACATTGAGGAGTTTTGCCATTGCCCTGATATCGCGTTTGAGAAAGCTGGCTAGTGGCATGAGGTCTGAGCCTGAATCGCCGTATTTCGTGAAGTACCCTGTCTCGTACTCTGAACGGTTGCTCGTTCCGCAGACAAGAAGGTTATCCGCCTGTCCAAGCGTGTAGAGCGTAACCATTCTGAGACGCGCCTTAACGTTGGACATTACGAGAGAGCTGAACTCACCGCCGACAGTCCCCAGCAAAGTATCGAACACTCCCGACAAATCCACACGCGTGAACCTGACATCGAGTTTTTCGGCCAGAAGTTTAGCGTCTGCTTCATCATTTGGGCTGCTGTGGCATGGCATGATTACTCCCAGAACTCCATCGCGTCCCAGTGCCTCACGTCCGAGCGCGGCGAGAACTGAACTGTCAATGCCGCCAGAGAGACCGAGAATTATTCCTGAAGCTCCGGCCTTCTTTACTTCATCACACAGCCATTTTTCACACTGAATGATTATATTGCGCAAGTCTTGATATTCCTCTCTTATAGATAAATGGATAAATATTCTGGTATTATACACTCACTGCAAAGAAAACAGCCCCCGAATAATCAAGAGGCTGTCCATTGTTATCTTACTTTCTTTGTGAGACCTACAGAACGTTTCCTCAGCCGTATAGCCGGAGAATAACGGTGATTTATAGCCAGAGCCTTGTCGCACCAGCCTACAGCCTGACTTCCGCGATCCATCTCGAAATTTGCCAGAGCAGCATAATACGCCGCAAGATAATCCCCTTCGTACTCGTTGAACATCTGGGAATAAACATTTACCCTCTCCCTGTTGCTTCTGAGCCTCAGAGCGTCTTTGTGCCTCCTGAGAATGTAACCGGTTCTGTCTTGGGGCAGGCCATAAGTTTTCACTACGTCTTCAGGTTTTGTTGACCTGTTCTCGTATTCGTGAGTATCCTTTCTGCCTTCTTCAGATTGGGCGACATGCTCTGAAATATCCAGATCCTCGTCATCATCGCCATCGTCAATATATTCGCCCGTCATTCCTGAAGCCTTGACGTTCCCTGAGCCAACATCTTCACGCTTTATCATCGTCAATCCGGAATTGCGTATGTATTCGACCTGTGAACCAGGCTCGTATTGCGTAAGTATCGTGCCTTCATCGTCCTCAGTCCTTGATGCTTTGCCTTTGACCAGCTCGGTGTGGTAGAAGTTGCACAACGCAAAGTAACCTTTTGGAACGGTGAAACGAGTACCTTCCGGAATAAGCTCCTGTTTGTCAGGGATTACAAGCATAGTATCCTGACGTTCAAACACGAGGGTTACATTCTTCCCATTTGACAGCCTGAGAACTACTGAAGGTTTGAACTTGTCATTGAGTTTCCAGTTTTCCAGAGTGTTATACGATTGTGTCTTTGAAGCATATGACACTGCAAACATAACTATGACGGCACAGATAAACTTTAATGCTCTCGAATTTTTCAAGCAAAAACATCTCCTTCATGTGAATTTTTGAAAGTATTATAACTTAATGCTGACCCAGAAGCTCCGTGAGTATCCTAACACCCTCCATTGCGTCCCTAGCGTAGTAATCCGCACCAGCATACCCCGCAAGTTCAGGCGTAAGTACCGCACCTCCTGCAATAACTTTCACGTTCGGACATGCCTCTTTCAGCTTCGTAATTGTCTCCTTCATGCTCGCAACCGTTGTCGTCATCAATGCGCTTAACCCTACGACATTAACCCCGCGCTGTATCACTGCATCAACTATCTTCTCAGGCGGAACATCTTTTCCCAAGTCTATAACGTCAAAGTTGTAATTCTCGAATATCGTCCGCACTATATTTTTCCCTATGTCATGAACGTCTCCATATACTGTCGCCAAAATCACAGGGCCTTTAGCCTTCCCGGTATCCTGCGATTTGTCCATGTTGAGCGACAAGACCTCAAACGCTGACTTTGCGGCTTCAGCTGATTTTATGAGCTGTGGAAGAAAGACTTTGCCAGCCTCGTAATCTTTTCCAACGTTATCAAGTGCAGGTACTATGTTATTCTCTATAATTTCCATAGGTTTGCTGGTCTTGAGAAGTTCAGTTGTCATTGTTGCTGCCTCGTCCTTCAGTCCTCTCATTATTGCTGTGCCCAGACTTGCAGGGGCATTCTGTGGTGCAGCGGTTGTGAGTGAGGGCTGTGTTGCATTTGCGGCTGAAGTTGAAGGGTGCTTCTCGCAGTAGGATATATATTCCTGCATTTCCTGTTCTCCGCCTGATAGAAGGTTCCATGCGTGAAGAGTCTCCTGAAGGTCAGCGTCTCCAGGATTGATGATTGCCCCGTCAAGCCCCTGCATTATCGCGGCCATTAACATAGTACGGTTCACAAGCGGCCTGCGTGGAAGCCCAAATGATACATTGCTCAGACCCAGTATAGTTCGCACCCCTAGTTTGTCCTTCACCATGCGTATAGCTTTCAGGGTTTCGGGGACTAGCTTTTGCTGTGCTGAGGCTGTGAGTGTGAGGCAGTCGATTAAGACATTCCGGCGCGGAATGCCTATGCTTTCGGCCATACTGAGGATACGGCGGGCAATCGCAAACCTTTCCTCTGCTGTCTCAGGTATTCCGCTGTCGTCAAGCGTCAGACCCAATACACACGCTCCATACTTTTTAGCGATGGGGAGGACGTGTTCAAGGCTTGAGGCTTTACCGTTCACGGAGTTCAACAGCGGCTTACCGTTGTAAATTCTGGCAGCTTGTTCAAGAGCGTTATAGTCTGAGCTGTCTATCTGTATGGGAAGGTTCACAACTCCCTGTATCTCTGTCAACGCATGTTTGAGAACTTCGGGTTCGTCAATGTCAGGAAGTCCTGCGTTAAGGTCAAGAATATCTGCACCCTGCTCCTGCTGTTTAACGGCCTCACGCATGAGGTAATCCATGTTTCCCCCACGCAAAGCCTTCTGGAGCATTTTCTTTCCTGTAGGGTTAAGCCTCTCGCCTATAATCACGAATTTCCGCCCGAACGTTGCGACGTTTGACGGCGAACATATCAGTGTGTCGTCTGGAACATTACGTTTGAGGACATGGCCGGAAGTGCGGGACATTACAGCCTGTTTCATCATGGCGATGTGTTTGGGAGTAGTTCCGCAGCAACCACCGAGTATTGACGCGCCCATCTCTGCGAACCTGCAAGACACATCAGCGAACTGTTCCGGCATAACGTCATAATGCGATACACCGTCCCTCATGACTGGGAGGCCTGCATTAGGCTGAACCATCACTGGAATGTGAGAGCATGAACACAGACGCTCAATGACGGGGAGTAATTGCGCAGGGCCGAGCGAACAGTTCACACCCAGCGCAGTTATACCCAATCCCTCAAGTGTAGCCGCCATAGCCTCGACAGACGCGCCGAAGAATGTACGTCCAGTTTCCTCAAAGCTCATTGTTGCGAATACTGGGAGATTTGAGTTTTCGAGAGCCGCAAGGACACCTGCTTTCAGCTCGTGCAAGTCCGTGAAAGTTTCAAGCAGAATGACATCGCATAGTTCCCTTCCTGCAATGACCATCTCAGCTACAGCGTAATATATTTCATCGAAAGTTGCATCGCCAGACGGAGCCATTACCCTTCCAGTTGAGCCTATATCCAACGCAACATAAGCCTCATTTCCTGCGGCATTACGTGCGAGTTTGAGAGCTGACTTTATGACTTCCTGAACTGTATGGC
>CALAUZ010000071.1 GCA_937892105.1 uncultured Fretibacterium sp.
GCCAGAGATGGAATTTCGAGGAGGGCAAATGAAAGCCCCGTACAAACACAGGCTTTTATTGTTGCTTGACGAGTTTCCGGCGTTAGGAAAGTTAGGAATCTTTGAACAGGCAATCGCATATTTCGGAGGGTGGAACATCAAGGCGTATCTGATATGTCAGGACAAAGCGCAGCTTGATGCGGCTTACGGAAAAGATGAATCAATAACATCAAATTGTCATGTAACAGTAGCGTACGCGCCGAACAAAGTAGAAACGGCTAAATATCTCTCTGACCGCTTAGGCGTAACGACAGTGATTAAGGAGCAAGAGAGTATATCGTTTCAGGGAGGAACTGGTATTTTTGCGAAAAAGAGCATAACGAAATCCCAGCAGGAAGTTCAGCGAGCAGTGCTAACGCCCGATGAGATAATGAGACTTCCCGGCCCAGTGAAAGATGTAGACCAGAACATAATCGAACCCGGCGACATGTTAGTATTTGCGGCAGGATTTCCGCCAGTATACGGGAAACAGATATTGTATTTTCTGGACAAGATATTTTCAGAACGTTCCAAGACAGACGCGCCGGAGAAAAGCGACACGCTTTCATTATAATTTTCATATCAGAGTTGATACATATCTGGTATAATAAGCAAGAATAATTTGAGTCTATAAATTTTAAGGAGGTAGTAAAGCATGGCACTCAAAGATGTAATCAGGCGTAACAGAAAACGGCTGGGCGTATCAGTGGATGAATTTGCGCGTCTTATGAATGTCGGCAGAGCTACCGTCTGTCGCTGGGAGGCTGGAACTGCAGATCCTAGAGTGAAGAATCTTATGGATATGTCAGAGTGTTTCGGCGTAACAGAAACTGAATTGTTACATCCCAGAGAAGAAAATGAGGACAGTAAAAATGTCCCTTAAAAAAATTTATGCCCTAGTATCGCACACTAGGGCGGGCCGCAATATAAATTCTGTACCTACTGTTAAGTACCACTCTGTAAAGACTGGTAGCGCATTTACATTGCGTGAATGTCTGGAGTAATTTTAACACAAAATAGGAAAACAGAAATTAATTGCCCCCGCCCGAACTGACTAGGGATAGAGAATAAAAAAACTTTGTCCATGAGGAGGTGTAGGTAGATGAATAAAGAAGCAACAAGAGAGCAGGAAAATCGTGAAGATGATTCTGCTTGCCTTAATTGTCTTCAGCCTACAGAGACCTCCGGGAACAGGGGACTTATTCTTATATCAGGGCTAGCTCCTGACTACACAAAGGATAAATGTGAGTATGAGTATAGAGAGTTTGTTGAGTGGTATAGAGCCGGAGAAGAACTTGACAGTATATTAGACAGCTTGAGACATTATGATGCGCTTGATTGCCGCATCTCATTAGCGGAGTACAGCGAGCCTAAGCAGGACATAGACCACATAGAACAAATCAGGACTTTTATTGTATACATACCGCACAACGAGAACTTTTACGGTACAATAGCAGAAGCAACAGAGAGCCTGCTTGAGCATTGCCGTGAAAGTGGAATCCCGACCCCTACGCGGATTGACTACGTAATAAATGGTTATTATATGTTATGGAAGTTCAAGAGAGGACTGATGAGGAAAGAACTTCCTATATGGAAATTTATTCAGAGAAAACTGCATAGGACGTTTGATGATGTAGGAGCAGATGTAAAAATCGCTCAGGACGTTACAGCTATGATATACGCGCCAGACTTTGTAAATAGTGATGCTGTTGGTTTTGACCTGAGTGATACAACTCAGACGGTGTACTATGAAGAGGCTTACCCATCGCCTTATGATCTTGTATTTTCCCTGCCGTTAAGTGTGTCAGAAATTGAAGAATACAGGAATACACGGGCAAAAATCAGCAAATTAGCCCCCAAAGAGGAAGCATTACGAATAGAACTTGACGAGACAGCGAGAAAAAAGCTGCTCAGTGCTTCTATTGCCTCCGCCTTTAAGATAGCGGGCATGGAAGGGGACTGCTACAGATTCCGGCAGTATAAGGCAGACGACGATGAGAATGACAAGGCCGAAGATAGCCCCAAGAGGAAGAAATATTACGACTGGCTGAAGGTAAACAGCCATGATAACCGTTACAGATTGAGAGCCGACCGTGATAACTGGATTTCAGCGGCATTATTCGGCTACATGAGTAACTCGTATACAGGCTTAGACGCTCTTCGTAAGGAAGAAAAGTACGCAGTATCAATCGACTGTAACTTTGTAATCCTGAAATGGGAGAAGTCAGAACTTGACTATATCCCCACGCCAGAGCAGGGTAAAGAGCTTGTGCTGTCTGAGTGCCGCAAGCATGGATTACCCGAACCAAGAATCACATACACAGTGGACGGGCTAGAAGTGAAATGGTACTGGCAGGATAGAATGACGAAGGAAAATCCCGATGGAAACTGGTTCAATCATGACTGGGACAGAATGCAGGAGGAGCTGTACCGAATATTCTGGTATCTTGGAGCGGTAGACAGCAGGCTAAATCGTGGACTGAGTATGATAACAACAATGTTCCGAGTTCCCGGCTCACTGAATACGACAAAGAAGCTGAAGACAGAAGATAGAGTTGTTCGTGATATTCACGATGGCGAAATAGTAAGCTCCTACAGGGATATTCAGCGAATACTTGGGCTAACCCCGTCCGAACCCGAACAAGTGAATCCAGAAGAAGTATTGAGGCAGGAATGGGAAGCCTTTAGCCGCGAGCATGGCGGTTTAGCGCGGGACTGGATGAGAGAAGTTTTTAGGATTCACCCTGCTACCAGCCGGAACTGGGTATGTGTAGGAGCGATACAGGGTGAAAAGTGGAAGCCACATTATGAGCAGGCTTGTAACCTTCCCAGATACTTGATGAGGCTTGCGGAAACGCCTGAATTTAGTCAGTTTGATTGGTATGTATCACAGGGAGAATTTCTGAGGTACAACGACAGGAAGGTAAGTAACCTAGCGGGAATCCGAGTGAATTTTGTGGACTTGGATTATAAGCTGTTGAAGAAGTACCACCCTGAAATAACAGAGAACCCGACAGCAGAGGAATGGCAAAAACTTGCTGAGGAGCATTGCACAAGGTACAAGATTCCGCGTCCCAACGCGACATTATTCACAGGCGGAGGAATGCACCTGAAGTGGATATATAACGATCCAGCGACGAGTGCAGACTTGGAGTCTTGGCAGTACGCGCAGAAATTATTGCTTGAGCAGTTCCGAACGCTGGGAGCAGACCCTGCGAGTGTAGATGCTGCGCGAGTGTTGAGGCTTGCGGGAACACAAAACCGGAAGGCGAACCCCGAAATTCTGGACAGGAAAGTCCGTGTAATGAGCGCAGAAACGTCTACGGAGAGAAATCTAACGCTGAAGGGGCTTATTGAGGAATTAGAAGCCTCGAAGCCGGAGAATCCAGAAGAGTTTAATGCGCTTATTGCAGAAAGGGGCAAGCAGAAGCAAGAACAACCAAAGGCTGAAGAGTACACGATATGCCAGAAATCAGAGAAAGAACATCCAGAAGTGCCGGAACAAATAGAAGGCGACTGGAAGAAGACGATATTGCGGCCTAATTTTGGCAATTGTACATACCTGAGAATAAAGATAGGGGACAATCTTGAGCAAATCATAGAGACGAGCCAGCTTAGAGAAGTCCTAAGAGGGCTTTACGGAACACCGAAAGTGAAGGTGTCATTATCTGAGCTGACAAGTGCAAACCTCAAAGCAGGTGCTGAATATATCCCCTGTAACTACGTTGTACTGTCGCAATGTCCCGGAGCGACGATAGAAGAGCAAAAAGCGAATATCTTTGAGCGTTGTTATGGGTATAGGGAGAAAGGTATACCGTACCCGAATCAGATAATCAGGATAGGCTCTACGTTGCTTGCAGAGTGGAAATATATATCGTCTCTGCCCGGCTATGCGGTTTCAAGGTGGGAAGTAACGCAGGAATTTTTATGCCGTCATTTTGAGGATTGGGGAGCGATGGAGAAGCCCGAATACCTGACAGAAACGGCGTTATTGCCGATAGCCGGATTTGAGTATGATGATGGCCAAACAGCAAGGCTAGAATATGTCTCTAAGAAGAGAGAATACACATTTGACCAACTAGCGACAGAGGTATTGAATTTTTCACAGGGTGAAGTGAGGAAGTACGAAGAGCAGAAACAGGAAGAGAGTGCGAAACGAGCAACACTGCGCAAGTTGACGAAGGAATTAGCCGTATCAATAGCACAGACGGAAACCGACCCGAGTAAATTTATGAGAATGGCATATAAGCGTTTGCTGGACATACTGACGCTTTGGGAATTGAGGAAAGATGAGTATGGAGAAGTCCCGCAGGGAACGCGAGAACTGAGCGTATTTTGGGCGTTGGTATGTGCGAGACAGGCCGGACTGATAACGACTTATGATGAGTTTAAGGAAACAGCGCAGAAATTCATAGAAGTATGCGGGCAAGAGTTTAGGACAGAATGCCGAGTAGAAACAGTGAAGTCAGCGTTCTGGAAAAATTATCAAGTGAGGACATCGACGCTGAAAAACAAGCTCCAGATAACGCCCGACGAGCAGAAATTGATGAAAGTACTGATAGTGTGCAAGGATGGGAAGCTGCGTCAGCGTCGAGCGGAATGGTTAGCGGAACACGACCAAGAACGTAGGAAGCCGTGGATAGCTTTAGGAATTTCACGAGCGACGTATTTCCGAAAGAAGAAGGCCGGGAAGTTACCTTATGCAAAGGTGTATGCTCCGCTTCCAGTTGTAGAGAAAAAGAGTGAGACAGGTATCTCATATATTATGATTGCCGCGTGTGTTGAGGGGGTCATTGAGTTGTGTAGGAGGTATCTGGAGGGTGTGTGTTTGTTTCAGGCGCGAGAAAAAGTGCCTGATCGGGTATGTATAAGTCTGATAGTGTTAAGTGGGCTTCGCTGGTTGAGGGTGAAGTCGAAGTTGTTCATGAAGCGTCGTCGTCGCTCTCGGCCTCGTAGGAAGCGTAAGTGGCAGTGAAGTGATATGTTCCTAGAGGTGCTGTGTGTGTCCTTTGGGTCTTAGGAGGGTACGTGATAGGGTACTGTGGGGTGGTGCTGTATCCTGTTGTGTGTTTTATGGTGTGGTTGCTTGTGGAGCTGGGGTGTGGCTGTTTCTTGTAAGTGGGTGATTGTCGGTTGATGGGAGTCGGGTATGTGTTAAGGGTTCTGGTTCGCTTTCTGAGAGTGCAGTCTCTTGTGGTGTTTCGGCTCGTTGGTTTGGGGAGTGTCGCGTATGGTGCGCTCTCTCTGTAGTCTGTTCGGGGGAGTATGCTCTCATTATTGAGCGGTCGTATATAGGGGGGGGGGGCTGGGGACGGAGTCCCAGAATCGCACGCCAAAAAATTCAAATTTGCCCTCTTTTAGACCATGAAGAAATAGTGCATAAATGATATAATTCCTATGAAAGGAGGGTGATGATCATGAAAGTACTCAAGGAACTGGAAGTCAAATTTTCTCTCAGTGTTCATCGAGTGGTTGAGGTTCGGGAGAATAACGTTTATATCGTAAGGGGATCACCTAGCTTAGTAAGTCTTTTTGTCGGTTGGTTGAGAGCAAGAATATCCCGGCTGTTTCGGGTAAAATTCCGGGACGTTCTTTGCAGAGTAGCATTGTGGTGAATGGATAGCTTGAGTTAGAAAGTATTATATCGTAGTAGTTGCTCGGCAATTTAGAATGTCGGGCAATTATAATTTAGGGCAGTAATATGGAAGATGATATGCGGAGGTTTTGTGATGGTTCTATTACTCTCAATAGAAAAATTCATAGAGAAATGGCAATGCAGGGGCGATGAAAAAAGTGAAACGCAAAAATTCTGGATTGAATTTCTGAATGAGGTTTTAGGGATTACCTCACCAACACAGAGTATAGAGTTTGAGAAAAGAGTAGAGCTTGAGCATGTGGGTTTCATTGATGGCTATCTCCCCTCGACTCGGACATTAATTGAGCAGAAGAGTGTTGACGTAAATCTTGATAAGGCAGTAGTTTAGTCAGACGGGCAGTTGATGACACCGTATGAGCAGGCGAAGCGTTATTCAGATTGGTTGCCTGATTCACAACGCGCTCGCTGGATTGTAGTCTGCAACTTTTGAGAGTTCCGAGTGTATGACATGGAAGAGCTGAAAGCCCGGCCTGAAGTGATTTTACTAGCGGACTTGGCCAGAGATTGGCACAAGCTATCCTTCCTAGTAGACGTGAAGGCAGCAAGTCCGAAGACTATACGAGAAGTAGAATTATCAGTACGAGCCGGAGAACTAGTAGGGAAACTGTATGATTCATTGCGGGAACGCTATATAAATCCCGAAAACCCTGCTTCACAAAGAAGCCTAAATATATTTTGTGTCCGAGTAGTATTCCTGCTATATGCGGAAGATGCCCGACTATTTGAGAAGGGACAGTTTCATGATTATCTGAAGTCTCGCGAAGCTACTGCGCTGTATGCTCTGCATAAGCTGTTTGACGTTCTTGACCAGAAGCCAGAAGAGAGAGAACCATACCTAGAGTCAGTATTGAGAGAATTTCCGTATGTAAATGGCGGACTTTTTGCGGAGAAAGATATAGAGCTGCCCCAGCTTGATGGAGAACCGTTGCGGATAATCCTAGAGGACATGAGCGAGGGCTTCGACTGGTCAGGAATAAGTCCGACAATATTCGGAGCAGTATTCGAGAGTACATTGAACCCAGAGACGCGGCACTCAGGCGGAATGCATTACACGAGCGTCGAGAATATTCACAAGGTGATTGATCCGCTATTTCTTGACGGCCTGAATGATGAACTGAATGCGATAATCTCCTCGCCAAAATCTCGAAGCCGAACGCAAAAGCTAAGAGTCTTTCAGAAGAAATTATCCGTTCTGAAATTCTTAGACCCCGCTTGTGGCTCAGGGAA
This sequence comes from uncultured Fretibacterium sp., assembly GCA_937892105.1. The sequence goes on from CALAUZ010000071.1 coordinate 6,902, forward strand.
CTTCCTGACAGAGTCGTATTTGTCGCTCCGTAGGATTGAGAACAGGATAATCAAGACACTTGCTGAAAGCTCATACACGCCGCCGAAAAATGAATCGCTAATCAAAGTACCAATCTCGCAGTTCTACGGAATAGAGATAAACGATTTCGCGGTGTCAGTAGCGCGAACCGCCCTGTGGATAGCCGAAGCGCAGATGTGGAACGAGACACAGAGAATGAATGAGGCTCAAAGGTTAATCACGTTTATAGGCGACTTTCTGCCTCTGAAGTCTTATAACAGGATAATCGAGGCGAATGCACTGAGAATTGATTGGAGTAAAGTAGTAAGGACAGAAGAACTAAATTTTATTATGGGTAATCCTCCTTTCATAGGCCAATCAGTGCGAACGAGGGAACAGTCTGATGATATGGCATTTATCTGGGGCAAGGGAGAAATCGAGACGAAACTAGATTACGTAATATGCTGGTACAAGAAGGCGATGGACTACATCAAGGGGACAGCTGTAAAAGTTGCGTTTGTCTCAACAAATTCAATATGTCAAGGAGAATCAGTGCCAACATTCTGGAGAAAGATGATTGAGGACTACGGAGCAGTAATAAACTTTGCGTATAAACCGTTTGTATGGAGTAGTGAGGCAGTGGAGGAAGCGGTAGTTCATTGCGTAATAGTCGGTTTTACGAGTTTTGAGAGTGGAGAAGCGAAGTTTATCTATGACCAGAACAGCAGCACTGAAGCCACGCACATTAACCCGTATCTTTATGACGCGCCGGACATGTGGATAACGAACAGGATGAACAAACCGCGAAACGGTATCTCGAAGATGACGACAGGAAGCCCGCCGACAGATGACGGAGGATTACTCATGACATCGGATGAGAAAATACAGCTAGAGGCAAAATATCCAGTATTGTCGAAATATATTAGGCCGTTCATAGGAGCGCGAGAATTTTTGCATGATAAGGTCGGAGAATATTCGCGTTATTGCTTTTGGTTTAAGGACGGCAACCCCTCAGATTATGCGAATATTCCAGAGATCAAGGCACGGCTTGAGAGAGTGAAAGCCATTCGAGAACGTAGCAATGCGGACAGGATTCGGAAAATGGCCGATTACCCGTACCTTTTCTGCCAAAACAGACAACCTAGTTCCACGTATTTAGTGATTCCAAGACATTCATCCGAGAACCGCAGATATATTCCGATCGGTTTCATGTTGCCAGAAGTAATAGCCGGTGATGCTTGTAGCATAATCCCAGACGTATCAATATATGAGTTTGGAGTGCTGACCTCAAGTGTTCATATGGCATGGGTACGAGTTGTAGCCGGACGGATAAAGAGTGATATTCGTTACTCCCCGGCGGTATATAACAATTTTGTGTGGCCGTTGCCAAGTAAGAAGCAGAGAGCGAAAATCGAAATGACCGCGCAAAAAATCCTCGATGTTCGGGCGCAATTCCCTGAAAGTTCACTCGCCGACCTTTACGCGCCGTTGACGATGCCGGAAGAGTTATTGAAAGCTCACAAGGCTAACGATGTAGCAGTTTGTGAGGCATACGGCTGGCCAAAGGACATAAGCCAAGAAGAAATTGTGCGGAGGCTGTTTGGGCTGTATCATGAGCTGACTGCATGATTTATGGGAGAGTCCCGATGTCTTGGACATTGATGAAGCTACTGATAGGCAATGCTGGTATCATCAAATTGTCGTAAACGCTTGCTGGTTTACTCCTGCACTTGGATATTTTCTGTTTGAGGGCATCGATAGATTGTACTCCGAAGAGACTGAAGACTTTTTCACAGAACTTACGTGAACGAAGTTTTTGCCATATGGAATAATCTGTATCAGAGTATATGTAGCATACGGGATACCATGATGGAGAATCTTCAATCCCTAGTTCTAGGCCGTCAAGTATCTGAAACAGGAAGAGGTCTGCATAAGCTATTGCTTTCCTTGAATAGATAGGTTGCATCTCTCTTTCTATGCAAATGATATGTCCTATTGGCGTTATTTGTTGCTTTAATTCTGGAGATGATTTCTTGATTGATGGCTCTAATTCGTATGTTTTGAACCAGAATGCCCCGTAACTACTTGGTAGTGTTTCCTCGCTTAGAGGAGACCTCCTGAGAAAGTAAGTGTGAACGAGTAAATCGTGAATGTTGGAGAACATCTCGTGATACAACAGATAAGTCATGGAACACAGGAATAATTCCCATACGTGCAACTTGAAGATGTCGAAGCTGTAAACGTTGCAACCATTTGCTTGTGGTTCGAAGAAATGCAGATCGCATAGCGTGTTGTAGATATGCTCGAAAGCTCCTGCAAGAAACTCACCGAGAGCGATTTTATCACTTGTAGCGAGTAGTTCTAGGAATTTAAGAAAGTAGCTTCTATTTTCGTTCATGGCTCTGAAGTCGTCTAAAAATCTATCAGGTATGAAGTTGTCCTTCCTGTAAAACCCCTTGAGGGAGTCTAAATAGAGATTTATGAAGTCATCAGCTGTATTTTTGTTGACGCGCTTGAAATCATGAGCTTCTAATTTTCTAACGGCCTCTCTCATAGGTAATAGGAACGTGGGTTCTTCCTTGAAGATATCTTCGGGGGGAGTACCGAGCGCAGGTTTCCTGTTTTCTGGTTGTTCATAAATAATCCTAAGTAGTTGATTGTACCCACTTTCATAGTGTTCATCGGAAAGATTAATATACATTTTGCTTTTGAGATACGCAGGAAGGAATGGCTTTTCATCATCGTCAACTTCGATGATGATAGGTATAAATTTTCCTTGTTGAGTATCGTTATACACTTCATAGGATATTACCGTAGTCTCAGCCCCTACTCCGCCCTTTCTAGAGTCTGCTTTTTTAGCGTAAGATTTATCGCAGATCATGAGGACTCTGTCAATTTCTTCGTCTTTAACAGACCGTTCCATGAAGGCATACATGTCTTGACCTGGCTTTAGGTCCCATACGTCAAGTACTACATCGATACCGTGTCTAAGCAATGCTTCAGCAAGTTCTATGGTCATATTCTTTGTATTTTCAGATTCCCAGCTGTATGAGATAAAAATTTTAGGTGTTCTGTCTAGCATAGTATTGTAATAAGTTCCCTTTCTTATGACTAAAATGATTGTGAAATTCTGTACTTTTGTTCCGCTTTGGCTCTGCCGAGAGTAGCCCTGCTTATTCCAGTCATAGCAACAACCTGCTTGTAGGAATGATTCTGCAATAGCTCCAAAGCATGGTCAATTTGGATTCTAGTAAATTTCTTGGGGCGACCATCACGGAAATTGGGATTTTGTCGAGCGACAGCTTTACCTTCCTGAGTGCGCTGAATAATCATATCACGCTCAAATTCTGAGAAAGCGAGCATGATGT
>CALAUZ010000072.1 GCA_937892105.1 uncultured Fretibacterium sp.
GTAAATATAAACTCCAATTACAGTTTCTCCTTTATATATTTTATGTTCTATGAACCTCGCCTGAAGCTTCCTGCTCGTCTTGTTGCCGCTTTGGAAACCGCGCCTCGTATAACCATTTAGCTGTGTCTCGAACTGTTCCTCTCTTGTCCTTACACTTTTTCTCCAGCCATGAACGCTGCTCACGGTTAAGCTGGAACGGGAGTCTCTCAATTTTCGTTAAAGTCTGAAGTTCGTTACGCTTTTCGATTGGAAGTCTGGCACAGTCTTTACAAATGTGAGCAACATAGCCGGAGCCGCTGAATTTTTCATTAGGGAACTGCATTAGTAATTGTACTTCCGGAAGCGGGGAGATTTATTTTGCAGCTCATTAATTTAGAAACAAAGTGATCTTGATCTCCGTCGTTTTCATTTCCACTACAGCGATTATTAGGGTCAATAGTGCCTAACAACGCCGAGATCATTTGACGCTGCGATACTCCTGAACGGCAACATTTCATTAATATACTCATGTATATTCCCAAACATAATGTCATACCTTCATTTTGAGTTCTTATCGCCCTAGCCATGTTTTGAACTCAGCTCCATTCGTATGTTCTTTCTTCATTGTTAATCGCCCTTATCCAGCAGCAAAAATTCCATGGTTGCTCCCGATTCCATACCAAATTCAGTGTATTTCTTAGTGCCAAACGAACTGAATGTAATTAAATCTCTGTCTTTAGTATCGATACCGAACAAAATGCCATGAATCTCATTTTTCATGTTAGACTGAACATTATGCGTTTTGTGCGCCATATAATGCAACGTTCCTAAGCCTTTTCCTGCAAAGCCAGGCCTTTGTGAAACAATATCGACAATTTTCCCATACTCATATTCACAATGAAGAGCCGTACAGCGAAGCAATATTTTTTTCTTGAAAAGACCGTATATACCGGGATCCCTTAAGCTGCGCACAATTTCTTCCAGCCTTGAATGTAAATCTTCCAATAAATCTTTAAAATCTGTCGGCTTACCAGGCTCAGTGTCAGGCATTACGCCAGTAACCTGATAATCATTCAGTATATAATGTCTCACGTTAGCGTACATCATTCCTAGCTCTAAAGCAGTAGAAATTTGCTGGGCAATCAGCCCCTTATCAATGGAAGTTGCAAAGATGCCATTAGAATCGGCAATTGCAATTTTAAAGAGAACGCCAGTTTCTTCGTGCAACATGGCCGACTTCCTTACTTTTACAGCAGCTTCCTTCAGTAATATCTTTTTGTTCGTAAGGACTTCTGAGACATTGTCAGGGATTGCTTTTCCCATGAATTGATACGTACCTTGTGTCCATTGAAGTTCATGGGGTTGGGAAGAAGAAATTTTAGGCAAATTATCCGCAAGAGACAGTGGCAAATAATAATGTCCGTGCAAACATCGTGGATCTGCAAGATTTATAATTCCTGCATCGCCAATATCTTTGACAAAAAATTCTCTGATGTAATAGCAGCGACTTTTATCGGGTTCGGATGCTGAAACCTTATACTCGATATAATTATTTCTATCGTCATGCTGTAAGTTCTTATAGGCGATACCCAACTGATAAAACATATCAGCTTCAAGTATACTTAAAGTTTCCCGCATCGAAATGTGTCCTTCTCTATATGCCTCCTCTTTTGTCTGATTCAGTGCATCTTCATAGACTGCCCGTATTTCCTTCATCTTAGAAACTTTTCTGTTTCCCAGATTAATTTTAGCATTAGTGTAAGGCACAGACCAAATATGGCCGTCGATCCAACTATCCTTATGTTGCAGATATGAGCCGTAATCCAAAAGTAAATAATGCTTCTCATCATATTCTAGGGTAATGAAATACAGCGAAACTATATACAAATCACTTGGGTAAGCTTCAAGCCAATCCTCGTCTTTATATTTATCCAAACGGATTCTCGCATGCGGATGGGGCAGATATATAAGCTGCCCAGTGGTCGGCTTGGGCGGTTCTGGTTTTGGAGGAATCGGATACCTTGCCGGATACCTTGGCTGAAGTATTGTAGATATTGTTTTATTGCCCTCTAACTCAACCAAACTAGGTTTATTCTTAGAGATAATGATATCGTCGAGTCTCTCTTGAGCGTGTATATTATCATTTGTCATGACTACAAATAAAAATAGCCCTGCAAGAAAGGCTTGAATATCTACTGCCTGTGCCTTGCTGACATCTTCAGGTGAAGCCCCCATATATTTTAAGAATAATTCAGACTTATCATCATGAATATATGTGAGCGTCTCTTCACGGCCGACTAGAGCCTGTAAGGCGCAGACCAAATTAGCTTTATGATCCTCTTGAAAATTATTGACAATAGTATCAAATTTCTTTTTCAGTTCCGATGTTTCAATATTTTTAGCTTCGCTAATAATACTGGTCAGCTTACCTTGCGTCGGGAGGTTGACCTTACAATTAACTATATTGTAAATTACAGACTTATGTTTGTTTTCTTCGTAATGATTCTTAGAATCAACTGTTTTAATGAGAGCCTTGAACATTTTTGACTGATTCGTTGTGCCTGGAATAACGTATCTCATTAACATTCGTATGTAATTTCCTAAACATAATATCATCAAAACTTTTCTCATCTAATATACTATATTTTTTTATTGTATCATAATTATTTCTGATATATCAGATAATTTATTTTCACTTTTATGGAGATTTCGATTCTTCTTTATGAAGCTTCCACAAGAGAAATAATCCCCCTTGCTATAAAAGATCAGTAATTCCTGCAATATTCTTCATACAACTTTGTTATACATTATAAATACTTACCTCATGAAATTTGCATAACCAAATTACAACAAAACTATAACTTTTTCAGGCAAAAGCCAAGCGAAACGCAACCAGTACACAACTATTTTTAGCATTGAAACACAACTCAAAAAGAATGTAATATCTGAATCACAGTCTCGATGAGAAAAATCAACAAATTCCATCTTGACAAAACCGAATTTGCGCTCCTCGTAGTTAACCGGTAAGGCTCCCAGGACTTGGAAGCGTAGAGGCGGAGCGGATATGAACGTAAAGGAGCTGTAGTCCCAAGCATTCAGTCTCCTCCTAGAAATTTTGAAATTTTTAGAGGGGCAATTAACATGTCAAAGCTTCAAAACAGCAACAGAGGCATCAGGAGTATCAAGACCGACAGTAGTATCAGTGATGATAAATGGTTCGAAGAATTCAAGGATGAACCATTACACGAAAGAATGAAAATTTGCCGTAAACATTTTGGCTGGAGTCAGGAAGAAGCCGCTTTTCAGATTGGGATTTCGCAAACGTCATTGAGCAAAATTGAATCTGGAAAAACACAACCGACAATAGAGACACTCTCACGTGCGGAAAAGTATACAACGTACCGGCTGGATATTTATACGCAGGAATCTGCCCTGTAACAAAATCTTACAATAATTTAAATGCTGATAACGACAATGCAGAGTTGGTGACTGCCATCATCAAAGGAATTAGGCAAAACAATCTTTCTATTGCGCAACTTAAAAACATAAGTTTCTCAATTCAAGAATATACAAGGCTTAACAACCTTTTAGCTTAATCCCATATAAGCTCTTATTAACTGCAGTTAATAAAAACTCCTATTTTTTCACCTCGAATATTAACCGCGGTTAATAGCTTATTTTATGTGTGCGACTAAAATTATCATTGTCTTAAGGAAGCGGCCAAGCCAATCCCAAGAAACAATATCCTAACGAGGGTTAATCCAGGCCTAGTGCACAAGGCAAGTAAACCGTTCAGGGGAATTATGTAGCTACAGCGCGAGAACGCCACGGAGCTTCATTTTCACTGAATTTTACTTGGCCTTGTTTTTTATACCCTCATATCGGGAAACTCGCCTTAGCGATGCTTCAATCCGGATTGAAGTTTTCGAGATCGATAAGGACGAGAGCGCAATGTAGCCGGAATGCCGTGACTCGAAGGCGGCCTTCCTTGGAAATTCAAAAAATTTTTCAAGGAGGCACCGTTATGGGCAAAATCAATTACGAAAACATGACTTACCGTCAGTTGAAGGAGCTTGTTCCTGAAACGCCGAGGGAAAAAATGCCATCGCCGGACAAAATTGAGGGAAAAATTCTCTTCCGAGCCAAAGAGCAGGATGCGAAAATCGTCATTTTCAAGAACGGATATTTGACGTACACGAAAAGCGATGGCTTCGGCGATCCATGCACGACGGTTTACTCGGTTCACCGCTGTAATCAGATCGTCTATAAGACGGGCTGCAGTGATGACGAATTCAACGAAGAATGTGGAAAATATGGCGAACATTGCAAGCTCATCTATCGAGTCATAAACGGACAACATGTTCGTTTCGCAGTTGTTGGTGAAGATGCTTATCTTGATGAGCCGTGGTGGATGCCGATTATTGAGATTTGTGACGAGCGGATCGATCAGAATCTTAATGATCGAGAAAGAAGACGCATGGAACCGCTGAACGATGACGATTATCGTTTCCCTGGAGACGAGGCTGATCCTGAAACATGGCTTGACGCAGTAATTGATAACGAGCAAGCTGATGAGCAACATAAACGCCTTACCAAGGCTTTGGAGAAGCTAACAACGGTTCAACGCAATACCATCGAGTTGTTTTTTGGCAATGAAATCATGACAGAACGTAAAGCGGCGCAAATTCTCAAAACTACGCACATAAACGTTCATAAGAATAAGCTTGCCGCGTTGAGGATGCTTCGCAACGAATTTTTCAAATAACAAACAGGAATAACAATCTTAT
>CALAUZ010000073.1 GCA_937892105.1 uncultured Fretibacterium sp.
ATTTGCACCTATCCTTACCGAAATTTGCACCTATCCTTACCGAAATTTGCACCTAGTACGTAAACTCAGCAAGTGGATTTTGACTTGCTGTAAACTGCATTCATAGAGTGCAACTTTGCCGAAGCAGTTGAAAACTGCAGAAAAATACAGGTGCATACTAAGTAGTTTAGACGATGAAACGGGCAAAAACATTGTAAGTTGTTATAATAACTGTGTTTAAGCCCGATTTTTCGTTTTTTTGTCTTACTTAAATTTGCACCCGTCTCTAAGTGCTTATGAGAACTGAATTTATATGGATATAGTAACCTTAGCGATGGATTTACCTTCTTTCTCTTCTTCGTAGGAACTAATGAGCCCCATTTTAATCCAGAAGTCCAAGAGTTTTTTGACCTTGTTTCTGACATCTTGAAATTGTCTGTAGAGAGCATTTTTATTAGGGGCTTTTATTTGCAGGTATTTGTAGAGAGTATCGTAACGAATCGTGTCGCTCATATTGCTCTTTGCGTTTTTGATGCTTGCAATGCGTTTGAGCAGATAGCCCTTGAGTTCAATGTTCTCTTTTGTGTTGCTGAGAGGGGTATCTAGCATTTTGATGTCAATAGTGCCGATCTGATTTTTATCACGGGCGTAATCATACAGAGGCGGAGTTCTGAGTAAATGAATGCAGTCAGTAACTTTCTGTCCGTTAAGCTCCATAATTTCAACTCTTTCAGCAGGAATTAGAGCCCCTTTGTAAATCCCTGTGGTTTTCGTAATCATTTTAGAGCTGATTTCAGCAGAGGCATCAATAGTAACGAGAGTAGCCATCATTATATCAATGCTTCTGAGAATGCTTTTTCTGGTTTCCGGGCTCATGTCATTTGTAGTCCCAGTGTTGCCAGAAAGCAGTTGAAAAATCATGCTAGGATTGATGTATTCATTACCAGCACTGGCGAGAGTAGCAACAGCATTGTGAATTTCTCTGTCGTAAGGAGTAAGGAGATATTCATAATCAATGGAAACCCCTCTTTGTTTAAGTTCCTTGAAATCAATGTAGAAGAGAGTTTCAATCTTCTTCCTTTGTGATTTTCTTCTGCTGACATCAATTCTGACAGGTACGAGAGCACTGTAGATAGCAGGGTTTCTCTCCGGGTCAAAAGCGAGACCTTCAACTTTAGTAGTGCCGAAAGTATAAGAGTTTGCTCTTGCAGTGGTAGCATTTATAATCTGCTCTCCCTTTTGCCCTAGAGATAGAAGCCATTGCATAATCTCTTTCTTCTTCTGTTCGATGAGAGTATCAATAGCATTGAGGTTATCTTGAGCTTCTGTTGGGTATAGGTTAGTAGCGGGGAGAGTAGTAGAGAACAAGATATGAATGATGGAGCTGATCTCACTATCAAGGGCTTCGGAGGGCAAGTGTGAAAGATCTGGTGAACTTTTAGCATTGATAGCTTCATCTTTGATTCTGTTTACAATGTTATCAGGATTGAGTGAGGTTGCTTGCATAATGTCGGACTTGACGCTTTCAGTAACGGAAACTTGAGCATTACGGTACTCTTCAATGATTTTATCAGCATTCTGTTGGGCGTTAAGAAATTCTTTAAGAGTATCGATGATTTTATCTATTTCATCTTCGGATACGTTTTCTGAATTTTGGGCATTTGAAATCAAAGAATGCCATTTATCCGAAAGTAGAGTAAGACGATCAACAGCACTCCTGATGAGAGGATTGAATAATTTTTCAGTATCCGAAAGTTTTTTAAGACCTTCCAGAGTGATAGCGTTATCGTGCATAAAAAATAATCAAGCTCCTTTCAAAAAAGAATAAATAAATTTATAAATAATTATGACGTAAAATAGAAGAAAAATCACTGTGTCGAGAAAAAATAAAGGCAGAGAAAAGTCCCTGCCAAAGAAATTAGTTGTCCTTAATATTATAAGGAGTGTTGATGGAATGAAGAATATTGCGTTCGACAACCTTATGCTTGCGTGTTTTGTAGAAATAAAGACTGATAATTTTTCCCTGCTCGAAAAGTTCAAGTAACACCTTGTTCATTCTGCAGTTAGTGATTGTGCCGCCCTCATAACAATTAGTTGCCGAAATTCTGCCGTAGCCATTATTAAAACGTTGAGCAAGATTTTTAGTTCTGCCGACGTAAAGGATTTCGTTACGAAGAACCCAGAGATAAACGCCAGCAGAGTTATCAGTGTCGATATGGAACGAGCAGAAAGCTCCTTTGCCGAACTTGTGAAGTTTGCGTCCTTTTCTTCTTTTCTGAGGAAACAGCTTTATAACCTGCCCGTTATCATTACAATCAGGAATAAGGTATTGGACGAACTGAAACCTGTATCCGAGCAGGGAAATAACTTCATGCGCTTTTGGGTAAATCTTGAACTTCAGGATTACGAAGGATTTTGACGAAGGCCCACGACTTTCTTTTCTGTCCGATGACCTGAGAAGAGTTGAAGGATATTTCGAGAACGCCCCAAGCCGTCATGTGCTTAATGATGTTAAGAGCTGATGATCGATGCATTTTAGCCTCGTCAAGGACAGCCTGAAAATCAACGTTCCCCTCAGATTTACCGTCAAGAGCCTTGCAAATAGCATTGAAGAGAATTTTGTGAGCGACCGGGAAGAAGCCGTTAGAGTATGCCTTGTAGATGGAAGACGATTGCGAATAATCCTCAGGGCACGAGAAGCTGTGTTTTGTTGCAGAGGCTTTTGCTTCGGGAGTTACAGCACTTGTTGTTTCGTCAGTATTGTTGTTTGAAGCAGAGTTTTTGATTTTGGACATGAGAATATAACCTCCATAGAATAGGTAAGCCGAATAGGAATCGTCGTCTACCCGGCTAAGAATAAAGAGTTAGAGAGCAATGATGTTAAAGTCGCTCTGGTTGTTGAGAATGAAGTTAAAGAAGTAATGAGCGAGAGCAGCTTTTCTGTTATTCTCCCTGCTGCCAGTGTCGGTGATGGAGCCGTGAGTCTGCCAAGAGCCTGAATTATTACTCTTTGTAGAATAAAATAACTGACCGTTGACGCGAATAATGCCAAGCCGTAAATTTTTTGCCTTGAGGAAGTGCTTAGCGATGATTTCAGGATTACCAGTGCAGACGTTGCCATTGCTCCAGATGATAGCGAACTTGTTATTGTGAAATTTCTTCATGAGACCTCCTGAGAGAAAACGAGGAGAGGCAGAAGTAAGAGCAGACCTCTCCAGATGAAAGACTTAGAAATTGACAGCTTGCGATAAGTCGTTGTTAGTCCTGTTGTGAATATCAGCTTCGAGATTCTTCAAGTCCTCAACAGTCCAATCTTTAGAGCTTTTGCCCTTAACAACATTCATCATAGCTTCCTGAGCAAGAGCCTGAGCGTTCTGTGGGTCATCGGCAAAGAGCTTGAGGTAAGCATCGTAGAGCCTTCGTTTCTCAGTAGTCAGGTCAGGAGCCGGCACAGGAACATCAACACCTGAATTGAGCCACTCAAGGAGTTTAGCACCAGTATCAGTAGAAAGAGTAAAGCTCTGACCGTCGAAGAGAGAAGTTCTATCCTTGCTGACAGTAACAGAATGTTCTGTGTTCAAATCAAATACAACGCCGAATTCGTAATCCATGCCGTCCCTCTGAACTGGAGCTAGTCCAACTTTGCGGATTTCTGATTTACCGCGTTCATTGACGACCTGAATGTAATCAGTTCTGCTCCGCATAGTGGCGATGATATGGCAGGACGATGAAAGCATCGTGTCGATGAGCTTGTTCTGGAACGGAGTAACTTTAGACCAAGCACTGTAGCTGTTGAACTTTCCGCTGGCAACGACATTTTCTTTCATGTCCAACAGTCCTCCTTCGCCAATCCAGCAGTGGGACAAACTGTCGATAATGAGGACATTGTAGCCTTCGTTCTCTGCGTCATGAATGGCCTTGATGTATTTTCTGATGTCGAAAGGCGCGCTGATAGTAAGAATGTCATAATCACAGATGGCCGAATACAAATCACCAGAGCCGTTTTCTGTGTCAATCATTGCGATACGACCACCCAGACCTTGAGCCACTAATAAAGCTCCGTAAGTTTTACCAGAACCAGCAGGGCCAGTGATGGCGAGGCGTAATTTAGCTTTCCTGCGTTCAGCTTTTCTGAATACTGACATGATTAAGCGACCTCCTTTAAGTCGTAACGAACAGACGAAGACTGCTTCATGAACTCCTGCACGATTTCTGGATGAGCTTTTTTGAGAGCAGTAGTGTCGAGGCGAGAGCTCTTAATCTCATTGAGAACGAGGACGAGATGACCAACGCGGACGGATTTAATGCCCTGCTGTCTGATTTCGCGGTCAATGACAACTTTAGCTTCATCAGAGAGTTCTTTAGCTGCCTTCTCCATATCTCTGCTTTCACTAAGGAGCTCAACGGCATCAATGACTTCCTGTTTATCTGTGGTTGGAACATCTTCAGAGCCTACTGCGGTATCTTTCTTTGCCAGTTCGCACAGATGAGCGTACCCGCAGTACTGACAGCACCAGTTCTCGAAGTGTTCACCCTGTTCAGGAGCGTCGGAGAATGAGAAAATCTTTTCAGCACGAGTTAGCAGAGTGTCAAGAGTATCTTGCTCGAAGTCGAAAGTGTCGATGAAGAGTTCCGAAGTGTTCTTGTTCATTGCTACTATACCGAGTTTGCTGACGGAGACCTGAATACGTCTGAGGGCTTCAGCGTAGAGGTGAACCTGAGCGAAGTACTGAGGATGAGATTTCTTGGTGCCATCTCTTTTGAGGGTTCTGAAAGCACGGTCATTCATGGTCTTGATGTCAACGAGGATGTTACCGTCAAGCTCGTGATGAGAGATAACGCAGTCAGGGTGAGCTGAGATAACCCCGCCG
>CALAUZ010000074.1 GCA_937892105.1 uncultured Fretibacterium sp.
ATTCAACGGAACAGCTATCAACAAGATTCCCAACATCGTGAAAGCTATGACGGGGAAGTCGAGTATTCAGATAGGGAAAAAATCTCTCATGTTCCTTGAGCGTGTACCTGTCTTCAATAAGGGACATACCGACAGCCGTTATTCCGATAACAGCTACATGCAGGCCCGGATATTCTCGATCAAAGAGGACGGCTCACTCGCAAAATCATTCGTCTTTTCTCCCGTTGATAATACCGGCTCAATGTACATCGGTAATGACTGGGACGTAAAGATGACCCGCCCGGTAATCTCAAATCAGGCATCATCTTCGGGCTATATCGCAATGTTTCAGGGTGCGAACGGCAGATCAATATCGGCAAAATTCCCTGTTCAGGCATTAGATCGTTCAGGTGCAGGCACAGATGCTTCATTCAGTCCGCAGAACATTACGGACATCAGCAAAAGCGGCTGGACGAATTTTTACGGCAATGGTTCTTTGAGTCTTCCGACATATAACGGTGAAGTTTTTGCTTCGGCTCATTCACTGGGGAAGAGCAGCCTTAATAACGGAGACCCTGTAACATTGACGCTTTCATTCATAAAGTACACTTCTGACGGAAAGATTGAACATGACACAGAGAAAGATTTTACGCTCTACACTGTCGACGACAAAGGACTGAACAATGCTTCGATCACAACGGGCGATTTTGACGATGACGGAAAGAAAAACGACATTGCAATGCTCGTATGCACTGAATCGCAGGTGAAGGTTTTAGTCTTCACAGTTACGTATGACAGGACAACAAAAGAGCCTTCCTTACTCAAACGCTATCAGAAAGTAATCTACAACACTCCTTCGGGCATAGCCAAATTCGATGATACTCCTCTGGGTTGTGCGAGCGGTAATGTCTTTGCCGGAGACTTTAACGGAGACGGCGCACAGGATTTTTGCGTAACGTTCAAGACCAATGAAAACAGCGCAGGTACTTCTTATACTTTCCAGAACTTTATTCATGCCTTACTTATATGGAATGGTGATACAAAAACTTTTGACTTTAAGCGTTACTTGGCTAACAGGCCGTTCATGACTGGTATTCAGGGAGTTGCGGGAGATTTTAACGGAGACGGGAAAGACGAAATTCTTATCTTAACCATTTCTGCCGCAGGAGATTCACATGAATACGTATCACCGGTTTTATTTGCACATGAATACGACCCTTCAAAAGATGACAGATTGGTAGATGATACTGACGATATTGGACCAATTTATGGTTGGTTCTCTTTGTTCATGGCCTATCCTTTTGGAAGAGGGATAGCTGGCGATACATTAGACAAAACATTCGGAAACCCCACGAACCTTAACTATGTTCCTGATGAAGCATTTTCAATTACGACTGGGGCTTTCACCGGCAGATTTGGTGTAAATAAAACCCTTGATGATATAGCAATCAGCTTCACTGACACGTCAAAGAAAGTTTACATTGTACCTATAAATGTTCGAATCAATGGTGATAGTTCGTGGTATAACGATAACGATATGGATGCTATAAAGATTTACGACAGCAGCACGCTTGATTCATCAATGTCGGGCAAATACAACTCAGCGGGGAAATTTTACGGCGGACTTCTTGCGGCTGATTTTCTCGGCGAGGGAATCGAAATCTCCAATCCTCAGCAGACTGTTGACCTTCACGACCCAACTTATGCCGTGATTCTTCCTGCTTTCCCGTATCACGTTGATAACCTCAATGACGAAGGAACAGCTCTTATTGATCACCCGAATAATTTCAGCTTCAGCGGTTTTGATGACTCCTCCAACGGCGGCGGCGAAATGTCCCTTACGTACAAGAAATCCGAAAAAACTTCATCAAGCAGCAATCTCTCATTCACATCAACAGCAACGGAGGATACATTCTTCCCGAACACTGATTCGCCTGGTCTGAAAGTCGTTGATGATTATCTTCAGCTAAAGAGAATGTCCAGCCACATGCTTGCTGATTTCGGAGGCGACACAAAAGCGGGCCAGATGGGACAGATTGCCTCAAAGGTTTACGATTTCTTCAACAATCATGCTGAATCAGTAACAACGCAGATGAATTCATCATCAACTATGATGCAGATTGAGGAAAATTTCAGCGCAAAAGATCGGGACGCTATTCTCATGCTTGACGCTAAGACTTACATATGGCGTTACAAGATACTCTCGAATTATCTTCCGACATGGTTCCTGAACAGCGGAAATATCAACGATGTTGCGAGCGTAAACGAGAACCCCGTAGAAGTTCCTGATAAAGGAGTGCAGCATTACATTACGTTCTCAATGCAGGACGACATCGTGAAGACCAACAGGAAGACGAATACATATCAGCCAAGACACGAAGAGGGGAATTTGTTCTCATATCCTGCAAGACTGAGTGAGAATGAAGGCTACAATCCGGACGGTAATCTCATGAAGGGTACAGCCCATGAGTTTTTTGTGCCTGACAGTAACGCAAGCGGATTCGGTCTGAGATTCAGCAAGACAGATTCAGTTGAGAATCACCACAAGCAGGAGGAAACACCGAGTGAAGCAAGCAAGGTGCTTAATTTCTTTGAAAGCGCATGGACAGATGTCAAAAACTTCTTCACGGGCGGAAATGACACAATCGAACCTACTCCTGACCAGACTGAACACTCACAGAATTTCACGAAGACATTCGCGGAAGATGAGAGCATATACGTTGAGTCGAAATTCAGAACGACTCTTCAGGGAGGGACGCAGAAAACTTCAGTGGGTTATACTGTCGGACTTATGCCGTATCTCTCGAAAGAAGGCACAATAAGAGTTGCTTCATACGTACAGCTTGAAACAGATCCGACTGAGAATTATTATTTATGGAACGGCGACAGCTTATACGTAAGGAGTGCTGACCCTGCGCTGCTTCTTCCTGAAAAATTCACAGTAAACGGCGGGACTTTTGCGGCACAGAGCAATCACATTCACGCAATGAAAATGAGAGGAGTACGCATTTACTCGAAGTCATACGGCGGATATTCGACACCGATATTAATTCCGGGTCTCTCGTACAGAATTGAAGTTCCTGTATACAATGCGAGCTTCAAAGATGCAGGAGACGTAAAGGTCAGGCTGTCATGTTCAAAGGTGCTTAATCCTACAGTTAAACAGGACGCTTCAAGAACGATAATTCAGGAGAAGACGATTAACCTCAAAGGCTGGGACAATGTAGTGAACAGTGTTGCAGACGGCACAAGCAACAGAGGAGTGATAAATTTCGATTGGACAGTGCCGGATTCAATTGAAGACGGAAGTTATTATTTCTATGTTGATATTGACCCCGATAACGCAATAGTTGAAGTTCACGAATCAAGAATGAAATCACCTACAGAAGTTGCTGACTGCGGCGGAAATAATGAGGGCTACTTCCCGTTCTCAATTTTCCATTTGAACGCAGAGAACGCACAGAAAGTTGCCAGAGGGAGCAGCGTTGCACCTACAGGAGTGCTGTATGCGTCATCAGTGAACGGCGGCGTAGTGAGAGCATCAACGGAAGTTGAGCAGACCCCGAAATTAAACACAAAGGTACGCTTCAACGGTTCAGAAAATATTGACAGCGTATATGCATATTTGCGTCAGGCGAAGATAACAAGCCCTGATGATGAAGTTGTTATTGACTGCGAAGTTGAAAATGTAACGGCGGTTGTGTTCCCTGAAGTTATTCTTTACGGACTGAATTTGAAGCCCGGCGAGGAGTACTTCAGAGATAATGATGACGGTGACACAGAATTTAATTACGAAGCCTTCAATAATGCATTCGTGAGACATGAAATGATGTTATTCCCGAATGATGTAACGAGATTCACATTCTCAGTGAAACCTTCGGATATAGATTTCGACAACAACGCAATCTTTGCGCTGATAATTCCGAATGTGCCGATAACGAACAGCGGCAACGGTGAAGATGATTATCCTGAGCCTGTAATTGATGATGACTCTGGTACATCAGATGAAGATTCTTCAGAAACTTCAAGTCCTGGTTCATCCGGCGGCGGCTGTGATGTTGGATTCGGAAGTATGATTATGATCTCACTTGCGGGATTGTATGCTTTAAGGAAAAAATAACAGTACGGAGTTTTACATTGCCCTTCTGGATTTGATTCAGGAGGGTAATTTTTTTTTGAGTATAATTTAGATAAAAGCTATGATGAAAGGTACAAGCTAAAGAATGAAAGAATTGTTACTGCATATATGCTGTGCTCCTGATGCAAGTATTCCCGTTCCTGATTTGCTCAGTGAAGGCTGGAATGTTCGCGGCTTCTTTTACGGCTCAAATATTCATCCATACGAGGAGTATGTTAAACGTCTTGAGGCATTGAATATCTTGACGGCTCATTACGGAATTGAGTGCGAGGTATTGGCATATGATCCTGATGAATGGCTTGAAGGTGTTCGCGGGCTTGAATGTGAACCTGAAGGCGGAAAGAGGTGTACGAGATGTTTTGAGCTTCAGCTTGAGAGGGGGGCAGAGGCCGCAAAAAAATTCGGCTGTGAAAATTTCTGCACAACTCTCACTATTAGCCCTCATAAGAACGTTACCCTAATCAATCAGATAGGCGATTCTGCTTCTGGTCTTCATGGCCTCGTCTGGCAGAATCGAATCTGGCGGAAAAACAACGGCTTTCTTCGTTCAGTCAGAGCATCAAAGGAACTTGGACTATACCGTCAGAATTACTGCGGCTGTGTGTTCAGCAGAAAAAGCTGACTCATTGATACTGTATCAGGAGACGGAACTATCACGCATAAAAAGGCTTTTGCTGTATACTTTAACAACTTTGCGCAAGAAGTCTCCCGCCTCTAAGCGTAAGCGTAGGCG
>CALAUZ010000075.1 GCA_937892105.1 uncultured Fretibacterium sp.
ATATGCCATGTTGTTATTTTATCACGTTTACTGTTTTATAATTGGGCTTACTATATATGCGGCCTATATGTCTGCTTATGAAGGGCGGCGCGTAAAAATAAAATAGCATAGCGTTCATGTTGCAGTTATAATTTACGGCAAAAATCGCGAAAAGAGCTGTCTCAAACATGAAAAAACTTAACGGTGGTAAAACCGATGATGCAATATTGCACCGGCTCTTCAGGAAGGGAGAACTTTCATTTGCTCTTTCTGACTTGGCACAGGCTGTCGGCCCAATCGTAGACTTAATGTTCGTAAGCCTGTTCATAGGTGCGTCGGGCGTAACTGTCATGGGATATGTCAGTCCGCTTGTCATGATACTCGGACTTATCGGATCATGTATAGCAACCGGTGCGCGCATAAAAGTCTCAACCCTGCTCGGAGCCGGAAAACTCGACGAAGCTAACACAGTATTCTCCGCCTCTGTTATGCTGGGGCTGGCAGTATCAGTAATTACAGCGATAGTGATAGGCATATTCTGTTCGGAAGTCTCGCTAATTCTGGGAGCAAAAGAGCCGCAGATTTTGGCAATGACCAGGCTGTATATATTAGGATACCTGATAGGGCTTCCATTCCTATCTATAGCTCGGCTTCTGATCCCTTATCTTCAGATGGAGGGACAGTATGGCATTGTGAGTACAACATCTATGCTGATTACCATAATTGATATAGCTCTGGACGCTTTCGTTGTGTTTGTGCTTCACGGCGGAATGTTCGAGCTTGCTCTTGCTACGTCATTAGGCTACGTTATACCGAGCTGTATGCGTGCTGCATTCTTCATGAGACGCAAAAATCCTTCTGTCTTCCGTTTATCGCTCAAGGGAATAACTCCGGCAATATGTTATGACATTGTGCGTCTTGGAGTGCCTACATGTGTTCTCAGGGGCAGCAATTCCGCAGCAGGCGTGTTAATCAACAATTTGCTTACGGCACTTAATATGCGTTATCTTGTAGCGGCATACGGTGTTTTCGCTCAGATTACAGTTTTTGTCCGTTCCTCATGGTTTGCTGCCTCAGATACACTTGCTTCATTCACTGGAATATTCATTGGTGAAGAGGACAAGGCTTCACTGATGGAAACACAGAAAATCACCCTGCTTCATTCATTGCTGTGTACATGTACTATTGCAGTTCTGTTATTTGTCTTTGCGGAACCATTAACCGGACTGTTCCTGAAGTCTAATGATCCGGAGGCTTTGAGAATGGGAGTTGAATGTATACGCATATCATGTTTGTCGCTGCCATTTCATACGATAGTCTACGGTTTCAGCCAATACCTGATGGTATTGAAGCGGATTCGTTTCTGCAACATTTACAACTTTCTGCTTGAGTGCGGAAGCATAGTGCCGATTACGTTCCTTATGCTTCAGGTTATAGGCTATCAAGGAGCATGGGCCTCGAAGGTCATCAACATGATGGTGCTTAGTGCTATTGCAGTATTTTACATAAGCAAAAACAGCGTAAGGGGGGGGGGGTACAGAGACAAAATGCTTCTCATGCCTGATGACTTCGGCATTCCTCCTGAGAATGAAATTGTGTTCTCCGCAGCTTCTAGCGATGAGATTATCGACCTTTCAAAATTGGCAGTAGCTTTTGCGCTGGAACACGGTGCAGACAGGAACAGGGCAAAGACTTACGGGCTTGTTACGGAGGAGCTTGCAGGAGTTCTTACCGAACACGGGTTCTCTGACGGCAAAACGCACAACATCAACGCAAGACTTGTGGCGAAGGGTGAAGAACTTATTATCCGAATGCGTGATGACTGCAAGCCTTTCAACCTCACGGAATATTACATGAAGGTACGCGAGGACATTGAACAGGGTGTAGGAATGTCAATAATCATGAAGAAATCGAAGGACGTGCAGTATACGAATACATTAGGCACAAATAATCTGATTGTCAGAATTTGAGCAGCATGGGCCTCACAATGTAAACTAGCGAAAACAACGCACTGTATTTTTTCAAAAATTCCCTATAATTCATTTACAATCAAAAATTTTATCAGGGAGAGATGTATTATGCCCTCAGAAAAATTCGTATACAGTCTCAAGAATGGCGATGGCTCAAACCGTCTTCTTCTAGGCGGAAAAGGTGCCAACCTCTGCACAATGGCACAGTCCGGCCTTCCTGTACCTCCAGGCTTCATTCTCACGACCGAAGTATGCCGCAAATACATGGCCAATCCCAGTATCATGGACGAAGTATGGGACGATGTAAAGGCTTCAGTTGCCCAGCTTGAGAAGGAAACAGGCAAAGGCTTCAATGACCCAAAGAACCCCCTCTTAGTGTCAGTGCGTTCGGGTGCTCCAATCTCAATGCCCGGAATGATGGAGACAATCCTCAATCTCGGTCTTAATGACGAGACTGTGAAGGGGCTTGCTGAGAGTTCGGGAAGCAAGAGATTTGCATTCGACAGCTACAGACGGTTCATTCAGATGTTTTCGAGCGTTGTTGACGAGGTTAATTTTGACCTTTTCGAGGCAGCCTTGGCACGCGCACGCGCAGCTCAGGGAATTACTGACGCAAAGCAGGACTACAAGATTACTGCTGAAAATCTGGAAAAACTCATTGTCGAGTACAAGGCAATCTACAAGAATGCTGCTGGAAACGATTTCCCTTCAGATCCCTGGATACAGCTACGCCGTGCAATCGAGGCAGTCTTCAAGAGCTGGAATATCCCGCGCGCAGTAACATACCGCAAAATCAACAAGATTGATGACAGTCTGGGAACAGCCGTAAACGTAATCACGATGGCATTCGGCAATCTTGGCGATGACTGCGGAACCGGCGTATGCTTCACCCGCAATCCTTCGACAGGCGAAAACAAACTCTACGGAGAGTTCCTCATCAACGCTCAGGGAGAAGATGTCGTCGCAGGAATACGTACTCCTATGCCTATTGCCGAACTTGAGCAGAAGATGCCCGCAATCTACAAGGAACTCTGCACAATCACCAGCAACTTGGAGAAGACCTATCGTGATATGCAGGACGTAGAATTTACGATTGAACACGGGAAACTCTTTATTCTTCAGACGAGAGCAGGAAAGAGAACAGCCGCCGCCGCCGTAAAAGTAGCAGTAGACATGGTGGACGAAGGGCTAATCGACACAAAAACAGCCGTAACACGCGTATCGCCTGAACAGGTAGAGATGCTGCTTCACAGGCAGGTTGACAAGTCGGCAGAACAGGACGTAATCGCAAAAGGTCTTCCAGCATCACCAGGTGCAGGAGCAGGAATGTTAGTGTTCAGTGCTGACGAGGCTGAAGAATGGGCGCGTCAGGGCAAACCCACAATACTTGCGCGTCCTGAGACAAGCCCCGATGACATTCACGGCCTCTTCGCGTCTCAGGGTGTCGTAACATCACGCGGCGGAATGACATCACATGCTGCTGTCGTTGCTCGCGGAATGGGAAAACCGGCAGTATGCGGCTGTGAGGCGGCAGTAATTGATGTCGATAACGAAACCCTTACGGTTGGCGACAGGGTGTTCCGCAAAGGCGACATGGTTACGGTTGACGGGACAACAGGCAATTTCCTTGCCGGCGAAGCGAAGATGGTTGACGCAACGTTCACTGACGATTTCAAGAAAATACTCGGCTGGGCTGATGAGAACGCGAAATTGCAGGTCTGGACTAACGCAGATACCCCCGAAGACGCAAAGAGAGCGCGTGATTTTGGGGCGAAAGGCGTTGGACTTTGCAGGACTGAACACATGTTCATGGGTGTTGACCGTCTGCCGGTCATGCAGAGCCTTATTGTTGCACTAGGTGAGAGCGGTGAAGCCGGCAAGGAAGCACGCAGGGAAGCTCTGGCAAAACTAAAAGTCATGCAGAAGGAAGACTTCATCGGAATATTCAAGGCAATGGAGGGACTTCCCGTAATCATAAGGCTTTTAGACCCGCCGCTTCATGAATTTCTCCCCAAAGAACCCAATGTTCTCGAAGCCCTGAAGACTGCAACGCCCGAAGAAGCAAAGAAACTCAACAACGTACTTGAGAAGATACATCAGCTTCACGAGAACAACCCGATGTTAGGTTTCAGAGGGTGCAGGCTGGGAATGATTTACCCGGAAATCTACGAAATGCAGATGAACGCAATTTTTGAGGCAGTAGTTGAGCTTACGAAACAGGGTGTAACGGTGAAGCCCGAAGTTATGATCCCGATAGTAGGCACGAAAGCTGAGATGAAATTCTTTAGGGAAATGGCGGACAGGATAGCTGCGGAAGTGAAGAAGGCTTCCGGCGTGGAGTTCAGCTACCTTGTCGGGACGATGATTGAGCTTCCGAGAGCAGCACTTGTTGCCGACCAGCTTGCTGAATACGCGCAGTTCTTCTCATGCGGAACTAACGACCTCACGCAGACTACACTGGGGTACTCACGCGATGACGCGGAAAACAAGTTTCTGTTCCAGTATGTCGACAAGGGAGTGTTCAAGGAGAACCCGTTTGCGGAACTTGACCGTGAAGGGCCTGGACAGCTTGTTAAGATGGCAGTTGAGAAGGGGCGCAGCGTAAATCCCGGAATGTCCGTAGGTATCTGCGGTGAACACGGCGGGAACCCGTCAAGCATAGCTTTCTGCCACAGTGTCGGACTGAGCTACGTATCATGCTCACCGTTCCGTGTACCTGTTGCGAGGATTGCGGCGGCACATGCGGCACTGGGTGTCCTGAAGTAACAGGCGAATAACATTATCCCCTCTGGTTGAAATGCCGGAGGGGATTTATTATATAATTGCGAGTTTTTGATAATCTCAAAGGGGAATATATTTCATGTCATTTGCAACAGATTTCTACAGTCCTGTGCGCAGTAATGGCATCGCGTTGATTACAGGTTCCTCGTACGGGTGAATACGCTTCACTTCCTCAATCACAGCGTCAACATCATCAATCCTGCATGTAACTTCCGCCTTGATTTCGTCCTCAGTGCTGACATGGCCGATTTCCCCGCAAGCACTCCCAGTTCACGCCCTCCCTTGTTCCCAGAGAGCCACAATACACGTGGTGTGTTGAGGTTGGGGAACGCCCCAATGTACGACAGCTCAATCGTGAAAGGCTCAAAGTGTTTCAGAGGCATTAACGCTTCCTTTACGTCCTCCGTTACTTCGCGGGTATTCTCGCCAAGAAACTTCAGCGTTATATGAAACTGTGAACGCCTTACCCACCTTATGTTTGCCAGAGGCCGCAATTCTGCCAGAAAATTCTCCAGCTCATCGGCAGCATTTCCCGGCATTTTCACGGCCACAAACGAACGTATAAGTTCAGGCATAACTACAGGACTTCCACAACGTCAAACTTCTCTTTGCGGACATAATGGCGTTCAGCGGGCTGTGCGTCTTCAGCAGGATATCCGATGGGGAACAGCGCAACGAGGTCGTAATCCTTCATGGCCGGGAAGAGTTCCTTAACCTTCGGAGCGTCAAAGTAACCCACCCATGTCGTCCCCAAACCTTCTGCCTCAACCGCCAGCATTAAATGAGTTGCGACGATTACAGCGTCAACGTCCTCAAAGTTACGGTTATCTGACGGTCTCACGAACGCGCCTTCTTCTGTTCCGCCGACTGCAAGCACTACAGGTACTTCCTTCAGCCAAGCAAATGGAGTGCATGACTTGATTTTTGCGAGTGCATCGGGCGACTTTACTACCCAGATTTTCACGGGCTGAACGTTCTTTGCTGTGGGTGCCCATATTCCTGCGTCAAGTATGGCATTGAGTTTTTCGTCCTCAACGGGCTTTGGTGAGAATTTCCTGCATGAATAACGCGACTTCACTAACTCGTTAAAATTCATATTATGACTTTCCCTTCTTAGTTTCGATTTTTGTGAAACCATGTTACCAGAAGAACGCATAAATTTGCAGCAACAATGCACAAAAAAACGGTCTCCCCTTCAACAAAAGAAGACCGCCTGCAATATTCATGTTATGGTTACTCTTTAGCCCATTCAGTACCCTTGAAGGCATCTGCGAACGGGTTGTATGCCAGCTCCTCGCCGTCATCTTCGTACCCTGAAGTCTCTCTGGCTGGTCTGCGTCCCTTGCTTCTGCGTTCCCTGCGTTCTCCGCGTTCAGGACGTTCGCCTCTGGGTTCGGGCTTTCCTGGAACGTGTTCCTCACGTGCGGGTGCTGGTTCGGGTTCCGGCTCTGGCTCAAGGGCACTAAGCGACAGCCTCATGCGCCTTTGTTCAGCGTTGACCTCAAGGACACGCGCCGTAACTTCCTGGCCTTCCTGAAGTACATCGCCGGGCTTCTCAACCCTTTTCCTGCTGAGCTGGGAGATGTGTATTAACGCTTCCACTCCCTCCTCAACCTCAACGAATGCGCCGAAATCTGCGAGCCTTACGACTTTGACCTGAATATCCTGTCCTGGCAGATAACGTTCCGCAATGTTGTTCCACGGATCATTGAGCTGCTTGCAGCCCAGACTTATGCGGCGTTTCTCCAAATCCACATCGAGAACGAGAACTTCAAGTTCCTGTTTCCTCCTGAGTACATCGCGGGGCTTCTTTATGCGTGCCCATGAAATATCGCCGACGTGGACAAGACCCTCAATTCCTGGTTCAAGCTCAACGAATGCGCCGAAATCGGTCAAGTTCGTTACAGCCCCCGTCATAACATCGCCCTTGTGTATCCTCTCGCCTACTGTATCCCAAGGATCTCCGGCTACCTGCTTAATGCTCAGGGATATTCTGTCCTTCTCGCGGTCAATACCGATAACCTTGACTGTTACCTTGTCGCCCTTCTTGAACATATCCTTCAGGGTGAAGCTGCGCTTCCATGTTACTTCCGTCTGGTGGACAAGGCCGTCCATCTCGCCGAGATTTACGAAAACGCCGAAATTCGTAAGGCTTGAAACTTCACCTTCAAGAACATCGCCCTCATGAACGCGATCATAGAACTTAGTCTTGCGTTCTGCCTCTGCCTCCTCAAGCAATGCCCTGCGTGAGAAAACAAGCCTGTGCTTCCTCTTGTCGTGGTCGAGGACTTTAACCTTTATGGTCTGTCCAACGAAATTCTGAGGGTTGGCACCTCTGCCGGCAAGTGTAAGCTGTGAGATGGGTATAAATCCCTCAAGTCCCATAGCATTAACCATGAGACCGCCCTTAACCTTGCTTACTCCCTTGACTTCCATCGCAGGATTTTCCTTCGCAGCAGTTTCCAGTGCGTCCCATCTTCTGTCAAACTCGTGCCTCCAGCGTGAGAGCAGCAACTGTGCTTCCTCGCCGTCCCTTACGTTCACGACTTCAACCTCGATAGTGTCTCCGGGCTTAGGCTCTGAACCAGGTTCCTCAATGAGCGCATGATTAGTGTATTCCCTCATGGGCAGGACACCCTCGCACTTGAAACCTACATCAACAAGGAAACCGTTTTCGCTCCTGTTAATGACTGTTCCTGTGCGTACCTCTCCCCTTCTGACGTGAACATTGTCGCCGTACTGGTCGAGAGCTTCCTGCATCGTTTCAGGCTCTTTGTTGTCAGACTGTTCTGTCTGAACGTTCTTTGCCTCTTCAGCGATGACTTCCTGCGCCTGTGTATCCTGCGCTGCTTCTTGTGTTGCTTCCTGCATAACTTCCTGCTGATTCTCCATCAGTGAATCAATACCCCCTGTAAATCCTGCTTTGCCGCAATAATATTTTGTGTATTTATGATCAGCCTTCCGAATAAATTTCCCGTCAGGCAATATCAACGTTGCTTCACAATTTCCGGTAGAGCCGCCTTGACCTTCTCTATGAGCCATTCAGGTGTACTTGCCCCAGCCGCAATGCCTATATCCTTTCTGCCGTCAAACCATTCCATATTTGCCTGTATGCCGCATTCGTCCTCAACCCAGAGTACCTTGACACCTTCAGCCTCCAGAATATCACGGAGCTTCCCTGTGTTCGCGCTGGATTTTCCGCCTATAAGCACTACACCGTCAAGCCTGTGCTGCCTCACCAACTCTCGGACTGCTTCCTGACGCTGTGCGGTAGCCTTGCAGATTGTGTTGAAGACTCGAAGCTCTGAAGCCTTCCCAGTGAGTATCCCTGCAACACGTTCAAGTCTCTCCTGTCTCTGGGTAGTCTGTGAGATTAAGGCTGTTTTTGCGTGGAACCTGACACCACCAGCCTCATTCTCACCTGCGATAACTTCCGCGTCATTCTCATTCACGACATGGCCGAGAATGCCCTTAATTTCAGGGTGGTTTCTGTCCCCTAAAAGTACTACATGATAATTCTCACTAGACAATTTCTCCGCCGTATCCTGAGCCTTCTTCACGAACGGGCAGGTCATATCCTCAACCTTAATGCCGCGTGCCTTGAGCCTCGATACTACATCAAGTGCCTCGCCGTGTGCGCGTATCATCACAACTGATCCGGAAGGTACTTCGCTTTCATCGCTGGCTACACGCAGACCCATAGCCTCAAGTCTGGCGACTTCCTGCGGGTTATGAATTGGAAGCCCTATCGTCCAGACTTCAGGGTTACGCATTAACGCCTCAGTTATTCCGTCTACTGCGCGTTTCACACCGAAGCAGAACCCGGCATGTTCGGCCATGACTATCATTCTTGAGTGTCCCCTGTTTTATGTATATGTTTAGTGATTGCCTCTATGATTTCTTCCTCGTGGCTGGACTCCGACATGTCAAACCATATTGCAGGCTCGAACTTCTTGAACCACGTCTGCTGTCTCCTGCAAAATGCCTTAGTCCGCGATATTGATATCTCCAATGCTTCATCAAGTTTTATTTTCCCCCTGTGATAGTCTATTAACTCCTTGTATCCTAAGCCTTTAAGGGGGTTATATCTGTCGTCAAAGCCATGCTTCATGAGCCATTCGACTTCTTCAGGGAAGCCGGAGGAAAATTCCTGTTCAAGACGTATCTCTATCCTCTGGAACAATTCCTGCCTTGACCTCGACAGTCCTATATACAGAATATCGAAACCGTAATCCCGTTTTTCGCCCTCGCTGTATACCTGTGATGGTGCTTTGCCCGTCAAGTCCCATATTTCAAGCGCACGTGTAACCCTCTGAATATCATTCTTGTGAAGCCTTCCCGCCGTGTCTGGGTCAACTTCAGCCAGCCTCATATGGAGGAGTTCCGCACCCTGAGAGTTAGCGAGTGCCTCATATTTTCCGCGTATCTCGTCATCAGAGGGGAGGTCGGAGTTAAGTGATGCGTGGAACAACGCGTTGTAGTAAAAAGGAGTTCCCCCAACGAAAATGGGTATCTTCCTGCGTGCGTAAATTCTTGAAGCGGTTTTTGAGGCTTTTTCTGCGAAGTCCGAGACTGTAAATTTCTCATCGGGATCTGCAATGTCTATCATGTGATGGGGTATTTCATGGCGCAACGAGGCCGATATTTTGTCAGTACCCACGTCCATATAACGGTATACCTGACGCGAATCAACCGAAATTATTTCAGCGTTCAATTTTTCTGCAACGGATAAGCTGAGGGCAGTTTTCCCTACTGCTGTAGCTCCGATTAAAGCAACCACTGGCTGCCTGTTCATGAAAATACTAAGACCTCGCCAATAACAGCATAATGAAATACAAAGCGTATGAATTATAGCATAAAGTTGAAATTTGCAAGCGTATAATATTGCACAAATTTAACGGAAAGGTTTTATGCCAAACAACATGATTAAGAAATATCCTCCTCTTGAAGTCTTTGCACCGTTATCGTTCGCGTTCATCTTCATAGTTATGCTGATATATTCGCGATTTGAACCGCACGTTGAAGATGTTGACGCAGCATACGTGAAGGCAAATGCCGGACAACCCGGTTATGTTCTTGTTGACACACGTCCGGCAGAAGATTACGAAGGGAAATCACCGCGTTCGGGAATACCAGGCGGCCACATACCTGGAGCAGTGAGTTTCCCTCTTAACGGCCTGAATATACGTGAAGCCTCCGAAGCACTCAAACATGCAGGAATAACGATGGACAAGACCATAATCATCTACTGCAACACAGGAGTGCTGTCTGGAAAGTTTGCAGACCAGCTAGTCAGGCACTACAACTTCAAGGCCACAAAGCTCAAGAATTACAGGGGCGGTATAGTGGAGTGGGTTAAAAATCCCGACAACATACTTCTTCCGCCTAATCACGAGACAGGTGTACCCCTGACAGAATATTAAGTGTCCGCACAATGCCTCCCTCAATGCCGTAATGAGCTGACCAGCCTAGTGCCTTCAACCTTGATGGGTTCAGTAACGCCTTAGTAGCCGGACTGTATCCTCTGCGTTCCTTCTCGTCAGGAAGCTCAAAGATTACCTTCTGCCCAGAATGATTGGCGATTATCTCCGCAAGGTTCTTAAGGGTTAAGTCGGATCTTTCGTCAGATATGTTATATGCTGTCCCATTCTCTCCCATCAATAACACGGTCAGAAGCCCCGAAACTGCGTCAGAAACGTAACTGTATGAGTACAGCTGGTTTCCCTCGCTTTTCAGGATAATGCTCTCTCCTGACAGTCCCTTGCGTATGAACTGTGATATAGCTTTCGTGTCTGTCATTTGCATTGTTGGGCCGTATGTACGCGAAAATCTTGGAATTGCGATATTCATTCCGTATTGCTGTATGTACGACTGGCATAATGTTTCGCCGCAACGTTTGGCCTCGCAGTAACCCGACCTTGCCTTCGAGATGTCGATGCTGCCGCAGTAATCCTCGCTGAAATATTCTGTATCGCCCCTGTTCTCGCCGTAAACTTCAACTGATGACGCGAACATGAAGCGTTCGTTGTCATGGCCGCGCGCAAACTCCAGCATGTTGTGAAGCCCCATGATGTTGGCGGTTATTGTGCCTACCGGATCAGATGAGTACGCAAGAGGGTGTGTGTTGCTGGCCATGTGAAGAACGTAATCGTATTTTCCCGCGAAATCCTCAAAGGGTAAGCTGATGTCATGAGCTGTGAATGTCAGGCTGCTATCCCCTGCATAGTCATGAAACCTTGCCTTTGCAGTCTCAGGGTTTCGGCCTACCGCGTGAGCCTTTATACCCTGTCCGTATTCTGCGTTCCTGAACATAAGTACATCAATAAGGAAGCTCCCGATTAATCCTGTTGCGCCGGAAATAAGGAATGTTTTTCCCGTTAGCTTGTCCCAGTCAAGAGAAATACCGGCTGTGCGTCTAACGTCTTCAATATACAGAGGATTATTACAGACCATAGAGCTTGCCTCCCTCTTTGTTCACGTAGGATTTGAAGAGTTCGAGATCGTCCTGCGTTGTAAGCTTTATGTTTTTGTCGGAGCCTGCCGCAAAATATAATCGCACTCCCAAATCTGCCATCATCGTGTTCGTGTATGATGAGCCGGTAATGCCTATGCCTTTGTCGAATGCCTCATGGTACTTCTCGGACAGCAGGGAGAACTTATAGGCTTGTGGAGTTGATACGCGCCTTAAAGTTTCGCGGGGAATGTAGCGGGTTGTGGAATTTTCATCGTCAATTATGAATATCTGCTCATTGTAGGGGAGTGAAGTTACTGCGTTGCCATACTTTCTGCACTTTACGATTACGTCAGATAGTACAGCCTCATCAACAAGCGGGCGTATACCGTCATGGATTATGATGATGTCGTCAGCTTCGCATTTGCCTTCAAGGTTGAACACTCCATTGCGAATGGACTCCTGCGCAGAATTTCCGCCTGATATTACCCATTTCAGTTTCGTTATGCCGAACTGTTTAGCGTATGCCCTGAGAATATCATGCCACCCGTCAAGGCACACTACTTCTATTGCGTTAATGTCTGGGTGTTTCTGGAACGCCGCAAGTGTGTAGATGATGATGGGTTTGTCGTTCACGTTCACAAACTGCTTGGGGATATTGTAATTCATTCTTGAGCCGACTCCCCCTGCAATGATTATAGCTGTATTGGCCATGTTAAGCCTCCATGTAAATTTTGTAATAGTGATATATTAATACATATTCTAAATTTCTGGAGATGACTTATAGTTGACAGTACCAATTCTTGATTTGTCGCGTTCATTCGGTGAAATAAAACCCGAAGTCTTCTCAGCACTTGAGAGAATATTCAACGCTCAGAGTTTCATCTTGGGGCAGGAAGTGAAAACGTTTGAGGCTCATTGTGATTCATACCTTGAGCAGCCGGAAGGGTCATGCGTCGGGTGTGCTTCGGGAACAGATGCCCTTCTTCTTGCGCTGATGTCATGTGATATTAAGCCTGGTGATGAAGTAATCACTACACCGTTCACGTTCTTCGCAACGTCAGGGACTATAGCGAGGCTTGGAGCAAAACCAGTATTCGTTGACATTGACCCGGCGACATACAACATAGACCTTAAGCAGGCCATGACGAAAATCACCGACAGAACTAAAGCATTTATGCCCGTTCACCTTTTCGGCCAGATGTGTCCGCTTGAAGAAGTAATATCAGAATTTCACGAGCGTGGAATAATGGTTATCGAGGACGCTGCTCAGGCGTTCGGAGCATCGCGCACTGTGGACGGCAAAATATACAGGGCTGGAACTGTGGGAGATGTTGGGTGCTATTCGTTCTTCCCGACGAAAAATTTGGGAGGCTGCGGAGATGGCGGTATGGTTGTTACCAGTAACCCTGAACGTTCGGAGAGGTTGAAGCGTTTGCGTGTTCACGGCTCAGGGACGACATACTACCATGAAGAGATAGGCATAAACTCAAGGCTTGACGCATTGCAGGCGGCCATACTGGACATAAAGCTGTCGCGGCTTGAAACATGGAACGAGGAGAGGCGGAGAATTGCGGAATATTACCGGCTTCTCTTCAAGACGAACGGGCTTCACGAATTTATCACGACACCTTCAGAGCTTGATGGAAATTACCACATATATCATCAGTATGTTGTGCGAGTTAAGTCAAAGCGAGATGAGTTGATGTCCTGGCTTAACGAGAGGGGCTTTGCTGTTAGGGTATATTATCCGTTGAGCCTTCATCTTCAGCCGTGCTTTGAGTATCTGGGGTATAAGTCCGGTGATTTCCCGGAGAGCGAGAAGTTATCACGTGAGGCTCTTGCGCTTCCTGTGTTTCCAGGATTGAAGGCGGAAGAGCAGGAAGACTTGGTGAGGAATATGGCTGAGTTCTTCAGGAGGAGTTAGCCATGTGGCACGGAAGGTTCAAGCAGGACACGGCAAAGACAGTACAGGACTTCACGCAATCGCTGGATATAGACTGGCTTATGGCGGAATGTGATATACAGGGCAGCATTGCACACGTCAAAATGCTGGGCAAAACTGGAATACTGAAACCTGATGAAGCTGCGAAAATTGAGGCGGGACTTGAACAGGTCAGGCAGGAGATACGGGAAGGGAAATTCACACCATCGGAAGCACTCGAAGACGTTCACATGAACATAGAGGCAAGGCTCACGGAAATAGAGCCATTGGGCGCGAAACTTCACACTGCCCGTTCACGCAATGACCAGGTTGCAACAACTACAAGGTTATACCTGCGAACCAGACTTCAGGCACTCAGGGAAAGCGTAACGGAGCTTCTTCGCGTACTCGTCTCGAACGCTGAACGGCACATCAACATCATCATTCCTGGATATACTCACATGCAGCAAGCACAGCCGGTCTCAATGGGACATTACTGGCTGTCATGGTTTGAGGCATTCAGCAGGGACAAATCACGCCTCGATTTCGCTCTTGAAGCACTGGACGAGTGCCCTCTCGGTGCTGGAGCATTGGCGGGATCTACGCTTCCCATTGATAGAATGATGACGAGTGAGCTTCTTGGCTTTTCACGACCGACACGTAACAGTCTCGATACTGTGGCTAACCGCGATTACATGACCGACTACCATTACTTTGCGTCAATGTTCATGCTTCACGTCTCACGCCTCTGCAATGACCTCATAACATGGAACACTCAGGAATTTGCATTCATTGTCCTTCCCGATGAGTTCTGCACGGGCTCAAGCATGATG
Source organism: uncultured Fretibacterium sp. (assembly GCA_937892105.1). The sequence continues at coordinate 13,939 of CALAUZ010000075.1, forward strand.
CCTCAGAAGAAAAACCCTGACGTTCTCGAATTAGCGCGTGGAAAGGCAGGTCAGGTTATCGGGAACATGATGGATTTGATGATTACTTTGAAGGGTCTTCCCATGACGTACAACAGGGATTTGCAGGAGGACAAGCGGGGATTATGGGCATCTCTGGATACTGTTGAAGCGGTCGTTAAGATTATTGCGGAGTTACTGTCGAAGGTTGATGTCGATGAAACACTTGCACTTTCAGGCTTGGAGAAGGGATACTCGCTGGCTACGGACATAGCAGAATACCTCGTAATGAAGGGCGTACCTTTCCGTGAGGCTCATGCTGAGGTTGGAAGGCTTGTGGGGTGGTGCATAGAGAATAACGTTGCGTTTGACAGTCTTACGTTTCAGCAGTGGAAGGAACATATACCGGAAGCCGACGAGGCCATGATGGGGATATTGTCGGCGCGTGAGAGTGTGAACAGGCGGAATACTTACGGCGGTACAGGGTTCTCACAGGTGAAAAGACAGATTGAGGAGGCGAAGGACAGAATATAACGTTTAGTGGTTAGCGGTAAGGCAAAATCTTAATCACTAACCACTGACAGCTAATTGCTAGAAACGTTCCACTTTGTATTTCCCCTCAAGTTCCTTTGCACGTTCCTGCAAAATTTCCTGAGTTTTCTGATCCCTAAGTTCCTGCAATATTCTGGGCTTAACCTGCTCAAACGGTGTAGGTGATTCTGGAATATGCTCCTCCAGCTTGATGATGTGCCAGCCAAACTGCGACTTTACCGGCTCTGATACGTCTCCAGGATTTTTGAGGTCAAAAGCTGCCTCCTCGAACTCAGAAACCATAACACCGCGTGGAAATTCCCCCAAATCTCCGCCATTGTTTGCGCTGCCGGGATCTGTTGAGTATTGTTTTGCCACTGCGTCGAATGACTTTCCCGACTTCAGCTCGTCCTGAACTTTCGCCAGAGTTGCATCATCACTCACAAGAATATGGCGGGCATGTACTCTTTCAGGCTGTATGAACATCTTGGCGTTATCGTCATAGAACTTTCTGGCCTCATCATCACTCACTGTAAGACCCTCTATAACCTTCCGCATTGATGCCTGAGCCAACATTGCTCTTTTTGCGTTTGCGAGCTGTGCCTGAAACTCCGGTGTGCGGTCAAAGCCAGCCTCTTCCGCGTCCAGAGCGTAGAGCCTCATTGAGATTACGTCGTCCAAAATCATTTTGCGGCCCTGTTCCGTACCGTAGAGCATCATTGCCTGCTGACCGAATGGCTGTATAAACTCCAGAACTTCCGCCTCTGTGATGTCCTCGCTGGCTACGCGTGCCAGAACTTTAACATCGGGTGTTGCGTCTGAAGAAGTTGCGCCATAAGCACATACTGTGAGCAACAATGTTAGAACCATAGCTGTGAAAAATTTTTTTGCCACTTGAAAATCACTCCTGCCTGTAAAATTTTATCCCGCAAAGTTTATCACACTGGCAAATTTACCGTATAATTATCTTATACTTTCATATTTCATTTTTGCGGAGCTGATTTATTTTGCGCATCGTAAACACTCAGGTTGTATTAGGTCTGTCCATATGGATTATGGGCTTCGCTTTCATGGTAATGGGCTGGCTTGTCGGCGAACTGTCAGAGAAATGGGGCAAGATACCCTCAAAAATACTCTACAAGACCGGCGTTGTAATAGTTGCAGTCCCAGTGATAATAATGCTCTGGAAAGTCTCGGCACTCCTATACGTCAACAGGTTCCACATATCGACCTACATAAATAACGCCTTCCAGTTCATACAGGACGCAATGAAAGTATTATAGCCCTATGGGAAAATATATACTTGCAAGCGTTGTAGGGCTTTTCGCTGCCGCGTTCATGCTGTATTTTCCGTACACATGGTGCAGATGGAAAAACGAAAATGAAGAAGATTTCGGCCTCAAATGGTACGTAACATCAAAGGCAAAACGTGAAGTCTTCATCGCCCTTGCAATTACTCTTATTCCTCTTACTGTCGCGGTAATATTTCTCCCTTCGTCATGGGGAGGGGGAGTGAAAACACATTCATTCTGGAAGACGCTGGATATTCTCGGCGGTGGAATTGCGGCGGCATTCATTGAGGAAACATTTTTCAGGGGGTGGCTTCAGACTTTAGCGGTACGAAAACTCGGAACATATGCAGGAATAATCATATCAACAGCAATATTCGCGTCGGTTCACTTAATCGCAAACTCAAGCCCCATAAGGCTGGCAACATTCTTTCCCGGCCTCGTAATGGCGGCGTTAAGGCACAGAAACGGCTCGGTCATGCCATCAATAATCTACCATGCTGTATGCAACGTCTGGGCTGTATGGTTCTCGCCGCTTCCAGGAGTGTAAAATCATGAAGAAAACAGCAATAACAGTAATAATATTCTTCCTCACAGCCTCAATCTCTCATGCCGAACCCCTCATTGAGCTTCGCATTCCCTGCAATACCGATGGTGAAGTTACAGCGACAATGCCGGAAGGTGAGGTCATTTCTCTCGGACGCGTAACCATGACCCCAGCAAAAACTAACTGGCCCGCATACACAGCAAGCAAATGGGGCAGCCCTTCATCAGTATGTGCTTCAGCCGTAAACGCTATACACATTCTCCTGAACGTCGAGGAAGGCAGGGGACGAATAATAAGCCTTGTACCTTCCGTAACGGTTGCTCCTGCTGCGGCAAAGGGGGCATTTTTTGCGCTTGATATGCCTGCGGGAACTGGAATATTCGGAGGTTTTGCGCCTCTGACGGGTTCAAGGGTTACGGTGCTTCATGACGGTGAAGAACGTGAACTTGACGATGTACCTTCTGAGGGCGATACGCTGATTATACGCACAGAACTTCCGGAAAATCCACGCGTTTTCATGGCCGACATCGAGAACAGGCCGGGCGGAAGGGTAATCGTTCACGGCATTGACGGTGCAAGGGTTATCGCAAGAGTGATGCGTCCGGTTAAGGGTGTAGGAAGGTTCGGCGGAAGCGTCTACCAGAACAGGGGAAGGATACGTGCATCGCATTCGGGAGTTATTGACGTTGCGACTTCACCGCGTGATACTGTCGGGGGGATACAGATTATGCCGCTGAAACATGCCCTCACATCACCGGAAATGCTCAATGCCTGGAAGCTCACTCAATGGCTGATTATCGCGCCAGTTCCAGGATTGCCTGACCTTGAGGGGACTGCTCCGCTGTTCAAGAGCGCGTTTGTTCCAGGAAGCCAGCTCAGCGACAATTTGCCCGACATTTGGAGCCAGTACGGACGAAGACCGCTTGTTCTTTGCAGGAGGAATGGAGGTAACTGGGAGAGATTGCCGGAAGTATCAGGAAGGGTTGATGACGCTCTTAATGATGTTACTCACATAAGGCTGTATTTCCCGTCATGGTATGAGCCGCAGAAGTGAAGCCGGTACTTTCCTGCACAGAATTAACTGTTGAGCCTGACGACTTCCCCTGCAAGTTCACGAACCATAACGCGGAGTTCTTCAGGTTCACACACTTTAACGTGAGGACTGCATGAAAGTATCCATCTTGCCGCCTCGTTCAAGTCGGGGATTGCAGCAGTAAGTTCTACGGTATCGTCATCAATTCTGTATATCCTCTGCGTTGGGTGCCTTATCGTTTCGCTGACAATGGTTGCCATAGGTTCGCGTATCTCAAGACGTATAGAGTGTTCCAGAACACCGCCCTTAACGTACCATGATGAAGCCTTAAAGCTGTTTGCGTTGTAATCTTTCGGAGGGGGGACAAATTCCGCGTTATCGAGAAGTCTTGCTTTCTGTATTCGGGACAGCTTGAACATCAGAACCCTGTCTTCACACCCTGCTGTCATGTACCACGAATGAGCCTTGAAGAAAACGTCATACGGCGAGATAACATGCTTCTTCATCTGCCTGTCATTGTAGGGCGAAACGTATTCTATTTCCAGAACTTCATTGTCGTGAACAGCCTCGATAACAATCTCGAATATCAGCGGCCTTATTCCTGACACCGGAACTTCCATAGTTACAGCCTGTGTGAGCCATTTCCCCATATTCAGCATTTCTTCGGGGACTGTCTCGCTAATCTTCTTCCATAATCGTTTACAGCTGTCCTTGATGAACGGGATAAAGTGCATTGCCATTCCAAGCCCCATACTCAGCGCACCAACCTCGTTAATGTCAAGGTTCAGGGACAACAAAAGCTCTCCCGCGTCTCTCAGAAAGTATCGCGGAGGGCATGTCCTCTTGTAGCTTATATCTGCCCTGTATTCATCACGGAGAAGGCGTATATCGTTCTGCAAAGCACGCCTGCTGCTGTATTCGCAATAAGCCAGAATGTCGGGAACTTCCGCGCCGTATTCGCCTTTTTTGCGGAGGTATAGCAGAAGCCTCAAAAGCCGCCGTATTCTGACTGACGATATATCGCGGGACATTGCCTCAACTTAACATGCTGGTTATGATGTCGAGAATGTTGTTGACCTGAGAGGAGTTACTGACACCAGTTCTGCACCAGACAGCAAAATGTTCGCAGTTGTTCAGCGCGAGATTGTAGCCTCCCTGCCCTAACCTGCTTCTTGCGCGTTCGACAGCCTCATCGCCGGAGTAAAGGTGATAATCCTTGAGCTTGAGAGCTTTGACGGCCTGCCAGAGCTGGAAGATACCTCCCTTTTTGCTGGAGAGGAACGGGGGAATGTTGTTGGGATTTTCGGGGAAACGGCATACGCTGAAAGTTTCCGCACCGTTGAGGAACTCGGAAAGAGATGTCTCCCGCACTATTCCGTTGAAGTCGTCCGGGCCATTTGCGCCTGTGTAGTGGATTACGTGTTCGCAGTCGGCAACATATACACCGTAATGTGAGTACAGCCCGCGATTGACACGGATAACATCGCCGTTTTGCGGTTCAGGGTTGCGGGTATGGCGGTTATGGTGATGGACTGCCCCAGCTGTGAGGAGCAGAGGCAGCAATGATTTCACTGTCATGCTTCGAGACAAGGCAGGAGAGGTTCAAGCCTTGAAGCGTTGATGTTTCCGAAAGCGTCAACAGCTTCCGTAACTTTCTGTGCAGCATAAACAACAGCAGTGGCAGCAGAGGCAACAGCTAAAATAGCCGGAATAGCAAATGAGGCCGGTTCACTTGTGGCAGTAACGGCTGGTGAACTATATTTCTTCATTATTGTTACTCCTTTTCAAACGTATTAATTTTTTTCTCTGAAGGTCTCGAATTAATTTTATTATATCAATCTCGACTATTTCACGTTCAGCGTCATATTCAGCAAGTATCTTATTGCATATACCCTCGATGCTGATATTCCCGTCAAACATATACCATATTTCCCGTGCCATACCGTTAAGATAATATATATTCTCCCCACGGTTAGAGGCTATGAGAAATTCACCGTCTTCCCTTGTCTTCAAGGCATACCGTAAAGGTACATATTCCCTCAGAAAATCATATGCTGTGTTCATATCTTCCTCCTTCCTACAATCTCACGTCAGCGTCAAAGTAATTCTTCAGCCCGTGATTGATTTCGTCTTCATCTTCCCATGAGTTAATATACTCTAACACTTCCGGCCTTGTCCATACGTCATGAGCCTTAGCATTCCATACATCATAAAAATCCTCCTCAAGAACATTCCCAATCACAAACGGCGCAACACAGTCAAGCCTTATATCACCGTTCGGTCTGATTATCGCCCCTGCGTTCGGAGTTTTTATGTCCCGCATTAGCTGTATCTTTGTCCCTGAGCTTCTCTGAACCGACATACGTCCAGCATACTTCTGAATATTCAAGTTTATAGCCTCGTTCAGAATATTGCGTTGTTCACGGTTCATGAGGATTTCGGGATTTAGCCAGCTTCTTCCGCTTGGCATGACCTCGCCCAGAATTATCCCAGACGCTCCCAGCTCATACGCAAGTTCGCACATTCCATCAACCTCGTGAAGGTTCGCGGGAGTTACAGTGTGTGCAATCGTTACGGGTATCCCTGCGTTCGTGAGCATGAACACTGCCCGTACTGCCGCGTCCCAGCTGCCCTGCCTCTGCCGGAAATCATCATGACGTTCGCGCGTTACACCGTCTATTGAGACCTGAAACCACTTGTAACGGTATTTCGTGAAACGTTTTGCCTTCTCCTTTGTCATGAGCAGACAGTTCGAGATTACGAGGAAGCTGGTGCCGTCATCATGAAGTATGTCCATTATGTCAAACAAGTCGTCATCTAGCAGTAAGGGTTCACCGCCTGAGATTACACACTGGAATATTCCGCCGTGAGACACGATGCAGCGGGCAAAATCCTTCCAGCGTTCTGGTGTCATTGGGTCAGGCTTTGAGTTGTTCCCGCCTGAGACGTTGTAGCAGTGCTTGCAGTGAACATTGCAGTGTGATGTAAGCTCAAACTGTAAAGTCAGCGGCATTGTGAATTTCTCAGGGTACAGGTGATTGGCAATGAGGGCGTTAATGTGTTCAGCCTCATCATTAGCGGCTTTCCTGTCCTTTACGAAGTTAATCTTCACCCAGTCTTTCACACGTCATCTCTCCTTATTCTTTCGCAAAATATATTTAGAAAAGCATCAAACTCTTCGCGCGTAATCCTGTCCTTCAGGTATTCGTCATAGTACCTGTCGTGATTGCAGATTAAAGGGCGGGACGCGTAGATTGTGCAGAGCCTTGTTTCCCTGTCGAAGTATTTGCATGTCCCGTCTCCGCTGTCGAGTTCATTGCGCGGGTAAGTGCCTTTCGTGAAGAGGTGAAAGAGGGTGCAGCATTTCCCGCACTTTTTGCATGTAAAGACATCGCGATGTTCCCCCAAAATTTCATCGCTCCTTCCCAAAATACAGGAACAGCCCAGCCCACAAGAGCATACATGCAGCCATTGACAGAACATAAGCCGGATATTTCACAGCGGGGGATAATTTCCGCCTGCTCAATATGTACGGCCCTAAAGTCTTTGGAGCGACAAAAATTATCATCAGACCTCTAGGTATAAGGGTCATTACAGCCGCAATTTTGACGGGGAGTGAATTTGTTTCCCACAAAACACGAAACTGCCTGATGAAACCTTCAACGAATTTTGCTTCTGGCTTGAAAGCAGGCAGCTCGTCATCATCGGGTATCTTCAGGAGGTATTTTATTTTTTCCGCCAATGGTTTCATTAGCGTGCTGAACCCCTCCGGAGATATTTGCCCTGAGTCGTATAATTTTTTCAGCTTGTTCCTTTGTGCCAATACGTCTTCGAGAGCTTTTTCGGTAGTTGTGTGTTCAAGCTCCTTGTTATCTCGCACGTAATCCGACATACGCTGAAGGGCTGTATTCATTCGTCTGTTCATTCCGCTGGCTATGCGCATATCGTTGGGGTCAAGTATCCTCATACGCCGTAAAATCTTGTTCCGTTGCAGCCTGTAACCTTTGTTCGAGGCTATATCCTCCCAGAAGTAACGGCCTCCCATTGTCTTTTCGGGTAAGCAAGCTGTCTTAGTGTCCATAAGGATATAACGTAATCCGTTTCTCAATGCTGATTTTGTGGCTAAAGCTCCCAGCACGTCATCATATACAATCAATGATTAACGCACCTCCTTCCTGTTACTGCCGCTTCAGTATGCGGTAAAAACTTTCTATGCAACATTATTAGTCCAGCCCTGCTGAAGTTCCCTTGCCGAAAATGTTGTCGATGGTCTCCCGTGCCTGACGCTTCACTTCCTCGTCAACATACATCTGAGCCATTACCAGAGCCGCCACAATAGCCGCAAGGTCGTCCGAGAACCCAACGAACGGAATGAAGTCTGGTATAAGGTCAATGGTAGAGATGAAGTAGCCCAGAGTTGTTACTATTGCTGCCTTAATGTACATTGGGCAGTCCGGCCTCTTCATGACGTAGAAGAGCTGTAACGCCTTGTAGATTAGCGGCAATCCTGCGCTCTTGAGTACCCCTTTGATTTTGTCCCAGAAAGAGTCTTCCGAGTAATCCTTGCCGTATTTCGGGTCAATGTCTTCAACCCTCTGTATTTCGTTCGACATTGCTCATACTTCCTTTCACGTATTTTTCATTGCAATTATAGGAAACCAGACCACCCTCTTAAACGTGTTTTGCTTTCTTCACCATGAGAGCAACAACCTCATTAAGGCTCATTCCGTCCGTATCAATCCTCACAAGCTCCGAAAACTTCATGTACACTTTCAACGCACGTTCCTGCCCCGCAAAATCACCGTCAAGCTTGGAAATTACCCCGCCCATTCGCTGACGTTCCCGCATTCTCTCCCGCCTCACACAATCCGAAGCACACAGCAGAAAGCTCACATCAGGCATTCTCAGTCCCTCGTAATACCCTCCCAAATCTTCAGGAATTTCACGGGGATACGGCCAGTTGTATGCAAGAGTTGAATGTATATACCTGTCGCATACTATGTTCATTCTTCCGGCAATGTCAGAGACGTAATAGCATGATGACAGGTAATAGTGATAAGCTGAATATGGATTGCCTGTTGCTGACGGCCTTATGGGGAGATACTCGGCAGGAGGCGTTGAGGTGAAGGCAAACCCCAACTTCTCCGCAAGCATTCTCGCAGCAGAACTCTTTCCCGTCCCGTCAATACCTTCAAGCGTTATGAACATGTTAGTAAACGCCCTCGACTTTGCACTTCATTACCCGTGATGTCCTGAACTCCACAATATCGCCAGGCTTCTTCCCGTTTAATGCCTTCCCCAACGGACTTTGAGGAGTTATAACCGTATACTTCCTGCCCTCATGCATTACAGAAGCTCCCGCAGCTCCTTTTGCGTCGAGAAGGAAATACCCGTTGTGTGAGCCGTTCTGGTTCAGTATCACGATTGAGCCGTTTCCTATTGCCTCAGTGTGAACGTCCGCAGCGTCCTTCATCATCGACAAAGCACGGAGCATATCATCATGCTTCTTCTTCATCTCCGACATCTGCCACTGTCCCTCAACAAGCGCACTGTCATAACGGCTTTGCATTGGGCCTGGCTGGTCTGCGAGGTAATCCTTCTGCATATCCATTCCCGCCTGAGATGAAGCTATGTTCTTTTCCAGAGTCTTGATGAACATCTCAACTATAATTTTCCTGTCCATGTTTCAATCGTCCTTCCTGTGAGCCAATAAGCCCTGAAATATGCCTCAATATAACATCGCGGCCAGCCTCCAAGAAACTTCCCGTCCCATCAAACGGGCAAAGTGTTATTCTTCCGTCAGGGTATAACCATATTGAGCGGCAGGACGGGCAGCCTGTAGGGTGAGGGATATTGCAGTTGCGGCACATGTTAAGTCCTGGATTTCTCGCACTCTCAATCTCAACACGCGTATCATTCCTGAAACATTCCGCAAACTCCAGAAACTCGCGGTAATACTCACTATCCGCAATCATGTCGTTCATGAGCTTTATGATTATTCCGTGAGGCGATAATATTCCGGCCATGTCATGAATAATTCCTGAACTCTGTCCCGTGTAAACCATGTTGATTTTTACGTGGAGGCCATGTTCTGAGGCTTTAACCGCGCTGTCTATGATGTCGTAAAGCGCAGTGTTTGAGCCTGTAAGTCTGTGATAGTCTTGGGGAGTGAATGAAGGGACGGATATATTGAGTGCATCAGCAAGGGAGTAGAACTCTTCATGCTGACGTTGGAGAAGTGAACCGTTTGTTGTGATGGCGTTAGCGAGGCCGAGAGATTTAGCGTGCCTCATAACATCATAGAGAGCTGGAAATATTAAAGGTTCTCCTCCTGTGTAAGTAACCTTCTTTCCGCCAATCCCCGCAAAAACATTCATACACTCCTTAAGGAATACTGGTGAAATATCCAGTCCCTTGCACCTGTTGAAGTCATGAGAACAGAAGACGCAGTGATAGTTGCATTTGTCGGACAGTACCGCCCTGAGATTGTAGCTGCTCAATTTGCCTCGCCTCCATTCAGAATATACCTTCCTGTTCCTTCGAGGATATAGCCTTTACTGCTCCTGCTGTAACGTATCTTCACACCGAACGAACGCTTCATGAACCTCAAATCGTCCTCAAGAGTTCTGGCTGAACGGTAGCCGCAATCGGAGAGAAGCTCAACGCGTGAAATGTTAGGCTTCAGGGTTAGAGTTTTCAGCAGAAGGTTGAGCCTTTCAATCCTCATTGATGACATTGATTTTGACATCTTGACACCTTCCTTCTGTCATTGATGGCACGAGTATATTTGCCGGGACGGTAAGGTTAGGTGTGTTTTGCTCAGAGCCTGAATTAAATTGCACCGGACTGTTTTTCATGCAAACTTGCACAGCGAAAATACGCCTTTAACTGTGCTATGCTATAATTGACACAGGACAAGTCAAGGCAAAAGTTTACACCAACCTAGCCGGTGCTTGATTTTTCAGACAAAACTAATTATAGCACAGAGGACTTGTCTTATTGTTGTTGTATACATTTCACATAGGCAAATAACAAGTTACTGGTATAATCCCGCCATCTTTAATAATGCAATCACGAAGGGAGCAATGTATATCTTATGGATAGCAAATTCCTATCACCCTCCGAAATCGCAGGCTTAACCGTCAATGCAGGAATAAGGAAAGCAGGTCTCAGCGTCATAAAGCAGTTCTTACTCGGAATAATGGCCGGAGCATTCATAGCGTTTGGGGCACAGGGAGCAAGCATGGCAACCCATACAATCGCCGACATCAGCACAGGGAAATTCATCGCCGGATTAATCTTTCCTGCCGGATTAATGCTCGTCATCATGGCCGGTGCAGAACTCTTCACGGGCAACAACTTAATGATCCTCGCACTGGCTGAACGAAAGATTACTCCCGTTGAATTACTGCGTTCGTGGCTCATCGTATACTTTGGCAACCTCGCAGGAAGTGTCATCGCTGCGTATCTCGTATCGTTGTCGGGACAGTGGGATTACACCGGAGGAATGCTTGGAGGCTTCACGCTGAAGACAGCGGCTGGGAAAACATTGCTCCCGTTCGGAAGGGCGGTAGTGCTTGGAGTTCTCTGCAACTTCCTCGTTTGCCTGGCAGTCTGGGCATCATCAGGGGCAAGTGATGGCATAAGCAAGGCAGTGTGCGTTTTCTTCCCGATATGGCTGTTCGTAGCATCAGGTTTTGAGCATTCTGTCGCGAACATGTACTACATTCCGGCGGGGATAATAGCGAAATGCAATCCCTTATACGTCAGCAAGGCTCTGGAACTTGGAGCATCGCAGGCAGGAATTGACGCTCTTGGTGGGGTCAGCATGTTCACCAATAATCTTCTGCCCGTAACTCTGGGGAATATCATCGGCGGAGCGGGGCTTGTTGGGCTTGTGTACTGGTTTGCGTACTTGAGGGGCGAAAAATCATGAGCATAACTCGAACACCTACAGGCCATGAAGTAACGGAGGAAGCATTAACGTCAAGAGTGATGAAGATTGCTGAGGTCAGGGACTTCCGGCTTGGGCAGACTGGCAGGGATAGTTACAGGATTATGGTGTTGCCACATGAAGGTGCTGACTGGCGGGGGATTAAAGGTTCAGTCCTTGACGCTCTGGTTGACATGTACGGCATGAAGGCTGAATATGATATTGACATCACGGATTATGACAGCGAACTTTTGCCGGAGGGTGAACGTGCCGGAATGAATTGGGGTGTTTAAGGGATATAATTGACCGCAAAAACGGAGGTAATAACAATGCAGGACGAAATATCCGTTCTTGAACACTTCCTTAAAATGCCTCTCAACAATGCTGAAAGTGTACTTGATGAGTTCCGAAAACTTGACGGCGCAAAATATTATCCGCCTTCATCGCCAATAGATAAGGATAGTTTTGTGTATATTCCAGGAACAAGGAAAGACAGGGTTCTTCTCGTTGCACATGCTGATACATTTTTCGACTATCCCGAAGCGTTAGGCAGTGTTGTAATCGAGGAAGGAACGTATTTTAGCGGCAGTAAGGGATTGGGTATTGGTGCTGACGACAGGGCAGGTTGTGCGATATTATGGCTGTTGAGGGACATGGGGCATTCACTGCTAGTAACGAACGGTGAAGAGTATGGTTCTTTGGCGGCAATGAGAATAGCTGCGCGTTTACCCAAACTTTATGATGAACTTAACGGACATTGCTATATGATTGAGTTCGACAGGAGACACGCGGACGATTACAAGACATATAACATTCCAGTAAGCGATGATTTCAGGCGTTTCATAGAGGACAGTACGGGCTATCATGACGCAGGAAAAGCCTCCTCAACTGATATAGTCCACTTGTGTAATGAAATATGCGGTGTAAATCTTAGCGTTGGTTATTATTACGAACATACCCCAGATGAATGTCTTGTACCTGGCGAGTGGATTAACACACTAAGCATTGCCAGAAAAATGCTTGCCCTGCCGCAGAAAAGATTTCCTGTTATTCATAACTGATAGACAATAATATGCCTCCTCATGGTGATAATATTTATATCATGCAAGGAGGTTTTTTTCATGGACAAAGAAAAACTATACGGGCTTTCACAACTGGACTACTTCCGTTCCTCACTCGATGAACGCTCACAGGAAGCCCTCATCTCAGCGGTAAATCGCATAACGGACGCAAAGAAGCACGGTGGCCGCGTAATGGTCGTTACAGGTTCAGGCCCAAACATTCACGAGGGAGTTACCACACTCATTGCCGAACTCATACGCACCGGCCTCGTTGATGCCGTGTCTACAAGCTCAGCGGTCATAGCTCACGAAATGGCAGGCTCACTTGACCGCGTATACCGTGTTGATGCTAAGGCTCTCGGTATGGATATGTCGAAAATGCCGCGCGGTGATGTCTTCGAGTTCACATGCCTGAACGATAACGATATTGACGCTCTGAAACAGGAAATGCCGCTCGATGATGAACTTCTCCAAAAGGGGCAAAAACTCCCTCACGTCAACAAAATCATTAAGGCCGCAGGTAACATGGCCTATCCTATGGGCCTCAGAACTGAGAGGCTCGCTCATGAAGTTTTGGGGCTTGCAAGAATGTACGGGCTTCCTTTCGAAACGGTTGCCGGCTGGGGCTGCGATGAACATACAATGTTGGGGGCTGCTGCAATGAGGAATATCCCCGTTCTTGTTACTATCCCTCAGCTTGTCGGCGGCGGTGCTGTAGGCATGTCCATAGGCGACAGTATCCCCGTGTCGGAACGCTCCATGCGAATTTCGCGAATGATAGCGTCATGTGATGTCATTATCGAGTCTGCTGTGGCTTTGACGCAGGAAATTCACGATGGGCCTTTCGAGTGTTACACAGGGCACGGGATATGGGCGTGGTGGTCAGGGCAGAACACTTACACCCTCAAGGATAAGGCTCTAATCCGTATTGACCTTGACGAGAATTTACGCCGCGCAACAGAACTCAACGCAGAAGTTCAGGCCGCAATCGACAAAGGATTGCCAAAGACTAAAGCCGCAAAAATACCCTTCCGTATGGAAATGTCAGCGTTCGCCAGGCACGAAGGAAGTATACCCATTGTTGGCGACATTGGGAAAGTATGGCCGTTAATCGCACATGACGCTGCGCAGAATTTGGGGGTAAACCTTGAGTTCCTTTCGGCATCTCAGGATACACCCGAAGGGATCTCAATGCGTGAATGGATTGCGGAAAATGTAAAGCCTCTCGACCGCAAAAAAATGTTATTGCGCGCAAAAAATTTTGCTATTTAGCGATAATGCGTTAAAATTTTCCGCAAATTAACATGCTCAGGGAGTGATGTTGCATGAAGAAATATGTTATCCTGCTTCTTCTTCTAGCTATTGTCCCCTTTTACATCTACATGTCTGGCCAAAATAAGAAACCGGCCTCAAAACAAGTATTCCGCATAGGTGCTGAATGCAACTATGTGCCTAACAACTGGGAGGAAAGTAAATCATCAAGCTTCAATGTTCCAATCGTGAACCGCGAAGGATATTACGCGGACGGCTATGACATTCAGATAGCAAAACTTGTAGCCAGTGATATGGACATGGTTCTTGAGGTGAAGAAAACCGCGTGGAATGACTTGCTCCCTGCCCTCAGTAACCGTGAGATTGACGCTATATTCTCATCAATGCTTGACACCGATGAACGCAAGAAAGTCGTGGCATTCTCAGATACATACGAGGTTAAGCAGACAAAATATGCCATTATCATTGACAGTGTAAGCCCGTATATCGAAGCGAAAACCCTTGAGGATTTCAGCGGAGCAAAGATAATAGGCGAGAAAGGGGCAATGCTTGATGAGGTTATCGACCAGATACCTGGAGTAATACACCTTCAGCCTGCGGATAAAATTCAGGGAATGATTAACGCTGTTCTGGAGGGCGAAGCTGACGGAGCTGTAGTTGATACTGCCACAGGACAGTTCTATGAGCTTACGAACAAGAATTTAACGTTGATAAAGTTTCCTGCTGATGGGGGCTTCAAGCTGGGCTACAGTGGAGTATGTGCAGGAGTAAGGAAAGATGACAGCAGACTACTGTACAGGATAAATATAGCATTGGGCAAAATCTCCAGCAGTGAACGCCAGAAGATCATGGACGCGGCATATCACCGAATGATAACAAGTTCGTTCTAGGGGAATGCGCCGGATATTTCGTGAAACGGACAGATTTTTTGTTGACAGGTATATGCCGTGACAGGCTGCAATTTTCAAACCAACTTCAAGGAGTGATAATACGTGAAGAAATATGGCCTTTTTTTGTTAGTGCTTGCTGTGTCTGTTTTCTTTTTCATAAGGGGCAGTAAAGAAGAAGCTCCCTCAAAATCATTGTTCCGCATAGGCGTGGAATGCGATTATGCCCCTAACAACTGGGAGGCTCAGAAACCCAGCGAGTTCAGCTTTCCCATCGCGAACCATGAGGGATTTTTCGCGGACGGATATGACTTGCAGATTGCCAGGCTTGTTGCAGGAGAACTCGACGTTACCCTTGAGGTCAGGAAAGTTGCATGGAATGACCTTATCCCCGCATTGCTCAGAGGTGAGATTGACGCGATATTCTCCGGAATGCTCGACACTGACGAACGCAAAAAGCAGGTGTCGTTCTCAGAGCCTTACGAGGTTCAGAAGACAGAGTATGCAGTTGTCGTGAACACGGAAAGCCCTTATGCCGGAGCAAAGAGTATGACGGATTTCGGAGGAGCAAAGTTCACGGGGCAGAAAGACACGAAACTTTACTCTACAATCTCTCAGCTTCCCGGAGCGATTGCGCTTCCTCCCGTTGATACTGTTCCGGAAATGCTTGATGCCGTAACAAGCATGAAAGTTGACGCAATAGTAATTAACCTCGACACAGGACGTTCATACGAGGCAACCTATGATAATTTGAGGGTTGTACGCTTTCCGGAAAATCATGGGTTCGTTCTCGGCTTCAACGGAATATGCGCAGGTGTGAGGAAGAATGACACCAAGTTACTCAATGGAATTAACGGAGTTCTTGAGAAGACAAGGCGCAGCGACAGGCAGAAGATAATGGATAATACTGTAGCGAGGCTCTGGAAGAATTTGTAGCACACAAAAAACGCATAAAAACGCCCCCGACACTCGTACATCGGGGGTATTTTTGTATCGTCAAGTTATGCTCTGTACACCAACGGGATAAGGAAACCTTCAGCGACTTCATCAGCCATAGCTTTTCCCTCAAGAAGCTCAAGCAGTTTCAACGCAAAGAACGGAGTTACCGCAGGCCCTTTCGCTGTCGTAATGTTGCCGTCAGTCTCAACAATGTGAGTTCCTGCCTTTGCACCCTCAAGATGGCTCTCAAGTCCGGGATAGCATACTGCCGTTCTGCCGTGAAGAACCCCAGCGCGTCCCAATGCCGCAGGAGCAGCGCATATTGCACCGATTAATTTCCCTTCAGCGTTGTACTTTTTCACGAGTTCCTGCAGGCCTTCATGATCCTTTATTGCCAGAGTTCCGCCGGGAAGTATTATCATGTCGAACTTCTGTGATTTCACTTCATCGAACATTGCGTCTGCCCGAACGTGTATTTTGTTCTTGCTGATGACTTCCTGCCGTCCCGTAAGCGATGCCGTAGTTACGACTACTCCTCCGCGCCTGAGAATGTCTACAGTCGTGAGTGCTTCTGTTTCCTCGAAACCGTCAATGAGAAATATTGCCGCTGTCTTCATATTTATTCACCTCTTGGAAATTGTATCATATACTCTGCATAATACACGATATTAGAGGCAGGAAGACGGCTCAGGCATCAAAGCAGGGTAAGGGCGACGATCTTCATTCTGCTTTTTGTTTTGCCTGATACAATTATGGCTATGAATACTTACAGAATAGCGGACAAAGTAATACAGGTTAGATCACTTCACAGCTACGTACACGAATACTTCAGGGATTATGCTTTTGCCGGCACACCTGATTTCGTGGTCGAGACATCACAGGCTGACATAGATTTCGAGCGTTCAAAGTCCGACACCGAAGGTTACTCTCCTCAATACCTTGAAAGCCTCGCAGTCTACAGGAAAATCTCAGAGATTATGCCGATGTACAGCACTTTCCTCATGCACGGCTCATGTGTCAGCGTTGACGGCAAAGGCTGCATGTTCACAGCTCCAAGCGGAACAGGAAAATCCACTCATTCAGCGTTATGGTGCAGGCTCATGGGTGAACGCGCAATAATGGTGAATGATGACAAACCTATGATACATATTACAGGAAATGAGGCGGTGATTTATGGTACTCCGTTCATGGGCAAGCACAACAGAGGGAATAATATTCATGTCCCGCTGAAAGCAATATGTATTCTCGAACGTTCGGAAAGCAATCACATTCACGAGATTTCAGGGGACGAAGCATACATCACATTACTGCGCCAGACTTACAGGCCGGGTAATACTATGTCTCTCGCAAAAACTCTTGAACTCCTCGACTGTCTCAAAAAGCTGGTGAAGTTCTACCGTTTAGGCTGTAATATGGACATTGAGGCGGCTGAAATAGCTTACAGCACGATGAAAGGAGAATAATATTATGAAACTTAGCAGCGAATTTATACCTCACGTTACGGACACCGAGAGCCTTCTTGTACCTTCCGGAAACGCAAAATTTTCGGGCATAATCAAGGGTAACAGTACGTTGGGAGCAATACTTGAGCTTCTGAGGGAGGACAGAACGGAACAGGAAATCATTACAGCCATGTGTCAGAAGTATGACGCAACCAAAGATGTTATAGAGCGTGATGTCAGACATGTTCTGGAACAGCTCAGAAAGACAGGCGCACTTGAAGATTGAGGATTATATTGCCGAACACGGTACATTGACATACAGCAACAAGGGTACAAGTATGCTTCCGCTTATCCGCGAGGGCAAAGACTTGTTCACGATAAGGCGAAAGGGCAGTGAACGCTGCAGCAAGGGTGATGTTGTGCTGTACAAAAGGCCGCCTAATCATTACGTGCTGCACAGGGTTATAGCTGTCCGCGAAAATGATTATGTCATTCTCGGCGATAACTGCGTAACTCCTGAATACGGCATAACTGACGCTGACATTATAGGCGTAATGTCAGGATATATACGTTCTGGGCGTGAACATGATATTCACGGGATAAGTTACAGGTTATACACGTTCATAATGCTTCACACAATAACAATCAGAATACTCATGAAGAGGGCTAAAGCATGGATTACGCGGAAGAATTGATATACCTTGCCGGCTGTGCGGTGAATGGTATTGCACCCGACAGAAGCAGGATTGGCGGGCTTGATGTTGACAGGCTCTACGATATTGCGGATTACCATATGATGACGGCAGTAACGGCTATGGCTATGGAACTTTCAGGGATAAAACACGAAGTTTTCACACAGGCTAAGGCTAAGGCACTCAGGAAAGCTGTAATCCTTGAGGCTGACTGCAAGGCAATATCTGAGCGTCTTGAACGTTCCGGAATATGGCATATGCCGCTGAAAGGTTCTGTGCTTGGGAAATACTATCCTGTGTTTGGAATGCGGCAGATGTCTGATGTTGATATTCTGTTTGATGTTTCACGTTCTGAAGATGTGAGGGAAGTCATGATTGAGCTGGGTTTCACTTGCGAAATGTTGGGGAACAATCATCACGATGTGTATTACAGGCAGCCAGTCAGCAACGTTGAAATGCACAGAGAATTATTCAGTGAATGGCCTTATCCCGTTATGAGTGAGTATTACTCTAATGTTAAGGAACGGCTGATACCAGATGAGGGGAAGAAGTATACGTATCATTTCAGCCATGAAGATTTCTACGTGTACATGACGGCTCACGCATACAAGCATTATTCAGGAGGAGGAACGGGTCTTCGTTCGGTGCTTGATACGTATGTGTACCTGAAGAAGTTTGCCGATGTTCTGGACTGGGAATACATATTGCAGGAGGCCGGGAAGCTGAGTATATCGGATTTTGAGGGGAACATGCACAGCCTTGCGGATAATCTCTTTGGCGGCCATGAACTCACAAAGGATAACCGTGAAATGCTGGATTACATAATTTCGTCTGGGACATACGGTACTATAGGGACAGCCGCAAGGAATGAGATGATACATCAATACGGAGGCAGCAGGGCTAAGTATATCCTGTCAAAAATCTTCCCTCCTATGGATAAAGTCAGATATGTATACCCGTTCTTCTACAGGCACAAATATTTATATCCCGTTCTGGTGATATACCGGCTAATGAAGGCTCTTACTGTAAGCCGCTATACAGTTATGGCTGAACTAAAAGGATTAAAATAATGTACTCACTAGATGAACTTTTCAGGAACTCGAAACATAAAGATTCAGCCTTCAGCCCCGAAACAATAAACGTAATTGAAGGCATGATTTACACCAAGAACATACGCGGCAGGGAAGCTCCATACATCAGATGTCTCATCAGAAACA
This sequence comes from uncultured Fretibacterium sp., assembly GCA_937892105.1. The sequence goes on from CALAUZ010000075.1 coordinate 32,779, forward strand.
AGGAAATACGACTTACTCCAGAAGAAGCGGTGCGACAGCTCTATGTGTATACCCTTCTCCACGAATATGGCTACGAGGCTGGGCAAATACAACTCGAACACGCAATACATTTCGGTCGGGAAGTCAAACGCGCAGACATCGTCATATTCCAGAAGGAACACCCTGATGCTGAATACATCATCATCGAGGTCAAGAAGCCCAATTCGCGCGAAGGAAAAGCACAGCTCAAATCGTATTGCATAGCGTCAGGAGCAATAATAGGAGTATGGACTAACGGAGAAGATACAGAATATTATCACCGCAAAGACCCAAATCATTTTGAAGATATACGCCGCCTGCCTTATGCCCGCGAAAAACTGAGAGACGTAATCAACACAAGAATAACAATCTCAGATCTCGAAAAGAAAAACAGGCTCATGTACGGCCGGAAGACCCTCAAGGACATTATTCTTGACATGGAAGATGAAGTGCTGGCAAACGCCGGAGTTAATGTTTTTGAGGAAGTATTCAAGCTGATATTTACGAAACTCTATGACGAGAAGCAAAGCGGCAGAAACAGAAAACGTTTCCTTGAGTTCGGGAATTACGGCGATACGGACGAGGATCTAAAGGAAAACATTCAAGCATTATTTGAAAAAGCACAAGCTGAATGGCAAGGGGTCTTCGCAAATAAAGACAAAATTACCCTCACTCCGTCCCACCTGTCTATATGCGTCTCATCACTTCAGGAAGTCAAGCTATTCAACTCAAATCTTGATGTCATTGATGACGCATTCGAGTATCTTATGACGAAATCACAGAAGGGTGAAAAAGGGCAATACTTTACACCACGTTATGTCATAGATATGTGCGTTAAAATGCTAAACCCGCAGGAAAGTGAAAGTATGATTGACACTGCGGCAGGTTCAAGTCTTTATAATCTAGGCAAAGCGATAGGGCTTCGGCTTCTTGGAGCACAGAAAGCAGTGGGCTATCTCACATTTTACGGTGAAGATGGAACAATTGTGCCTGAAGGCTACCTAGCTGAAACTGTTGCAGGTATGCAGTATATAACGCTCACGCAAGGAGTGATTGAGGAAGGAAGTATTACGCTTCCTTGTACGGCAGTTAATCCAGGCCCAGATGGAAATACGGAAGCAAATACAATTACAACAATCACCAATCCGAAATCTGGAATTACTGAAGTTACAAATGAAGCTGCTTTTGAAGGTGGCAGGAATACCGAGACTGATGCAGAGTTTCGTGAGCGGTATTACATCTCCGTAGATTTCGCTGGCGGCGTAAACATTGACGCGATTGTAGCTGCTATCTATGAAGATGTAGAAGCAGTAATTGCAG
>CALAUZ010000076.1 GCA_937892105.1 uncultured Fretibacterium sp.
CGTATGCGCTGGCAGTGTCGCGTAACCAGTTGGCTTCCTGCTGCAACTTTCTGAACTCGTCAACTTTTTTCTCTGCCGACTTTATGCCGTCTGAACCATCATCAACCGGCCATATAACTTGGGCAATACGCAGGTTCTTCAAGGCATCGTCAAACTTTCTCTCCGCGTCAAACTTCTCTGCGTCCTCACGGAGTTTCGCGGCCTTAGTGTACCTTGCGTAGTTCGTGTTCATTGCCCGCAGTCCGTCGGAAATCTCAGAGTCTCTTGGGGAAAGGTTAAATGCTCTGCCTGCAATCTCTACAGCCTCAGCATAATTCTTCGAGTCCCATAATGACTGTGCTTTCTGCCAGTTCTGCCATGCCTCTCGCTCAAGAGATGATTCTTCATATGTTGAGACAGGAAGGGTTATGCTCACTTTGCTTCCGCCGCTTCCAAGCCTTATGCCCTGAGCGTTGAAAGCAGTTACCGTAATTTCGCTGTCCCCAACGCTTCCCCTGCGCATGAATATGTCATCATTATCCTGGCTCATGAGTGCGGTTGCGGCATCTCCGTCCCATTTGAACGAGTGCTGTCCCTTGAAGTCAGGGTTAAGGGAGGCTCTAAGTCTGACGGGAGTATTTGCCATCAGAACGTCAGGGCTTAACGCGTAATTTGCGCGCCTCGAAGCGTCCCAGAGAGTTAATGGCCTGTCAACTACTACGGCAATATCAATCTGGAACTCCTTAGGTGTAACGAGCGTCTCAGTGCTGGACATGACATCGCCATTTCTGTCAATGAATGAGGCTACGACCTTTATGGGGTGAGTATCCAGCGGTGTGAAGGCGCATTCACGTCCTCCTGCCCTGAGAGAAATACGGGCTGGGTTTTTTCCTGTTGTGGGTGTAACTGACCACTCTATAGAACCGTTTGCGGGTATCTGAGCGGCCTCAACGGAAAGTACTGCCTGTTCTCCAACGTGTGCATCACCGTCCATGATTATAGAGGGAGCAGCGTAAGATGATGCTGCGAATGACAGCATAAAGGCAATAAGGAAAGCATGAGAAAACTTTATGCGCATGAATGAGTGTTCCTCCTTTGAGTGAATAAAGCGTGTGAAATTTTATGTATAAATTATTATGGTAATTATACATTGCCTGCTGAATTTATCGAAACCGGAGACTGTGTAAGAAAAAATCAAACAGGAGGACACAATACAAAGGGACAGAGCAAGCAGGAAAGACTTAACATCAGCAACGAATTTTGGGATACCATACTCGTTGAGGCTAAAACACAAGATGATTTATGAGGTAAAGATGGCCTTATAACTTAACTTAATAAAGCTACTATAGAGCGTATCCTCACCAAATGCAAGGGGCTGTCTCCAAAATTGATTCATCGAAAATCTATGTCTTATTCCTCAGAATTATTTTAGTATTATCATATACATTAGTATAAAACAAGTGAAATAATTTAATACAATTGCAGATAAAAGCATAAATTTGCCCCCGGCATCAAAGCCGGGGGGATTTTTGTTATTACCGTCTTAATACTTTTGAGAGAAACTCAATCGTTCTCGGCTGCTTCGGGCAGTCAAAGACATCATCAGGCGTACCCTCCTCGCTGATTACCCCCTTGTCGATGAAAAGCACCCTGTCAGCAATCTTGTGCGCAAACCCCATCTCGTGCGTAACAAGGTACATCGTCATTCCAGAATCGGCAAGCTCCTTCATTACGTCCAGAACCTCGCCTATCATCTCAGGGTCAAGTGCGCTCGTAGGTTCATCGAACAGAAGAACATCAGGGTTCATCGCCATAGCACGCGCAATAGCAACTCTCTGTTTCTGTCCGCCCGATAATCTGTCCGGCCACTCGTCTATCTTATCCGCAAGTCCAACCCTCGCAAGCAATTCATGCGCTTTTGCGTCAGCTTCTTCCTGCGTCATCAATTTCTGGTCTACAGGGGCAAGCGTCAAGTTCTTCCTCACAGTAAGGTGCGGGAAAAGGTAGAAATGTTGGAACACCATTCCCATTTTACGTCTGACCAGGTTTATATCGCATTCAGGAGACGTGATATCCTCACCGTTGAAGGTTATAACCCCTGACGTAGGCTCCTCCATTCGGTTAAGACAGCGGAGGAATGTTGACTTTCCAGAACCTGACGGCCCTATCACCGCTATTTTCTCGCCCTTCCGTATGCCTGTGCTTATTCCGTTCAGAACGCTCAATGTCCACCCGTCCTGAAGCCTGAACGTCTTATGCAGATCCTTAACCGTCAGAATCATATCGTCATTCATGGCCTCATTACCCCCTTCTGCCTCGACTTAGCCAATGTTCCAGCTTCTTCACCAAACGGGTCAGCACCATAACCATAATCAGGTATATTATTGCCACCATCACTAACGGCTGTGAGTGTTCCAGCGTCAACGCCTGAATGTTCTGTCCCGCCCTCGTAAGGTCGTCAATCCCGATGTATCCGGCTATTGATGTCTCCTTCAGAAGAGCTATGAACTCGTTGAACAGCATGGGTACAACGTTTCGCAATGCCTGCGGGAGTATTACATGTCTCATTGATGAACCGTATGTCAGCCCCAATGACCTTGCAGCCTCCATCTGCCCGGGATCAATGGACTCTATTCCTCCCCTGAAGATTTCCGCAACGTATGCCCCAGAGTTCAGGCCGAATGCGAGTATTGCTATGTACTGGGTGTTAAGATCCCTTGCTGATGCGAATATTGTGAAGTTCCAGATTAGAAGCTGTACCATTGCGGGGGTTCCGCGAAGAACTGTGATATACGTTTCCGCAAACTTATTCAGCACCGGAATATGAACGCCGCCTTTGTACGCAACACGTATAACGCTGAGGATTAAGCCGACAATAACGCCGATTACCGTTGCGCCTGATGTCATGAAGATGGTGGACTTCAGACCGTCAACAAGCATCATATAACGATCGTCCTTCACGAAATTCTGGTAGAACCTCCTGTTGAAGTCAGACCATGCCTCTACCGTGAAGAACCCCGATTCCCACAGCGCATACACCAGAAACGCTCCCACAAAACCAAGCAGTATATCTCCCCTGCCTGCTCCATCGTAACGCTTACTTTTCATAGTCATCTGCCCGGACAAGTGCAACCTGTCTCACTCCGGTAACGTAGTTGTCCGAAAAGTCCATGTTCTCTTTGCGTTCGTCAGTAACGGTCATTCCGGCGCAAATCATGTCAACTTTCCCTGTTGATACGGCTGTTGGGAGGGAGTCAAAGTTCATGTTGATGATGACGAGTTCTTTACCGAGCTTCTTTGCGATATCTGCGCACATCTCAACGTCAATTCCGATGAAGCCGTTTCCGACTTTCAGCTCATATGGTGCGAAACCTGCTTCGGTTCCAACATAGAGTTTTCCGCCCTCAGCACCCTTGTTGAAGTCAATATTTTCCGGCTTAACCGCTGAATAATCCCCGCCGATGTACTTCGCGAAAATTGCGTCCATTGTTCCGTCAGCCTTCATTTCAGAGAGTGCCTTGTTGACCTGTGAGACAAGCTCAGTGTTGCCCTTTCTGAAGCCGATTGCGTAACTTTCCTCGCTAAGTGCCTCGTCCATTATTGCGAGACCTTCAACCTCATTCAGAAACCTTTTTGCGGGCATTTCGTCCATTACGATTGCGCGGATTTTCTCCTGTCTCAGAGCAGCGACCGCGTCAACGTACTTCTCGTAAGTCGTGAGGAGTTCACCCTTCTTATCGCCGAGCAGGTCTTCAGCGATGTACTGTCCTGTTGTGCCGCGCTGGGCAGCGAGTTTTTCTGTCTTGAGGTCATTGGGGGACTTCAGTTTTCCCTCAGCAAACGCACACGAACAGAACGCAAGTACCAGCATTAACGCAAAAACTTTTTTCATGATAATAATTCCTCCTTAGTGATTAGAATATGGGAGCTATTATACTATTTAGACTTTTCAGCGGCCGCCAGTTCTTCAAAGAAATAAGGCTCAGAAATGATTTCCTTTTTGAACTAAACCCCTATATTCATAACCTTGCTGGCAACCGCAAAATACAGTGTAAGGCTTCCAGCGTCAACAATAGTGGTAACTATAGGCGAGGCCATCAACGCAGGGTCAAAACCGAGAGACTTTGCAAGCAACGGCAGCATTCCCCCGACAGTCTGGGCAAATATAACCGTTCCGAACAGGCTTATTCCCACTATCACAGACAACAGGAGATCCCCGCTCATTGCGTACTTGTAGGCAAAGTTCATTAATGCCAGTCCTCCTCCAACTATCAGACTGACGCGTATTTCCTTGAAAAGAACGGTCATAGCGTCCCTAAGCCTTAGTTCACCGACAGCAATTCCGCGAATTACTAGTGTTGAGGACTGTGAACCAGCATTACCGCCAGTGTCCATCAGCATTGGGATTGACGCTATTAACGCAGGGAATGCCGCAAACACTGCCTGATAGTGCGTCAGTATCGCTCCTGAGAAAGTCGCCGAAACCATCAGCACCATCAGCCATATAATGCGCTTCTTTGCCAGCTCTGTTACTTCCATCGACAAGTAAGGCTCGTCCATTGGGAGCATTGCCGCCATCTTGTGAAAGTCTTCTGTACTTTCCTCCTCCAAAACCTCCATAGCGTCATCGACTGTAACTATTCCTACGAGGTGATTTTGCGAGTCAACAACGGGAATGGCCATGAAGTCGTATTTCTGGAACAGCTCCGTAACCTTCTCCCTGTCATCGTTGGTGTTGACAGTGATTATGTTCGTGTCGGTCATAATGTCCTGTATCTTGTCGGCATACTGCGATAGAAGCATTGTCCTGACCGTAACGACACCGATTAATATTCCCTTTGGGTCAGTAACGTAGCATGTATAGAGTGTCTCTTTGTCCGTTCCAACTTCCCTTATGTGCCTGAAGGACTCCTCAACGTTCATGTCGGGGCGCAGGGAAATGTATTCAGTGGTCATAATGCTTCCTGCCGAGTCTTCCTGGTACTGCAAGAGCTGGTTGATCCCTCTCCGCGTTTCAGGGCTTGCGTTTTCGAGAATGCGTTTTACGACGTCAGCCGGGAGTTCCTCCACGAGGTCAGCGGCATCGTCAAGGAACAATTCATCGACAATGCGGCCGAGTTCTGGTGCTGTGAGCTGTGAGACGAGGGCTTCCTTTGTGTCTGAAATGAGATGTGCGAAGACTTCTGCGGCTATGTCCCTGCTGAGTGCGCGGAAAAGTATTACCCTTGCTTCGGGTTCGAGCTGTTCGAGGGTATCGGCGATGTCGGCAGCGTTCATGCCTTCTGTTATGCTTCTGAGTTCGCGGATATTCTTGGCTTCTGCGAGTGATTTTATTGTTTCGAGAGTGTCAGCGGTTTCGAGCATTTTAGCACCTCCTGTGTGGTTTCAACGCAGAATTTTATCACGCTTTACGTGTCCTATGAGGTACAGACTTCCGCATATCAGCACGCCGTCATTCCCATCGCTAATAGCCTTACCCACAGCCTCAGAAGGACTGGTAAAGCCTTCCGGAACATTGCCCCATGAGAAATTCTCCGCAGACTTCAGCAATTCATCAGGCGTTGCAGACCTTGCCATTCCAGGAACTTGCGTAACATACAGTGAAGGACGCAGGGTATTGCTCATAAGTTCAAGGCAGCCCGAATAATCTTTGTCCCTCATCGCCGCATAGACAACCCCGAACTTCCTCTCAGGCCATAATTCCCTTATACTCCCGCAGAGCTTCTTCACACCGTCATAATTATGTCCGCC
>CALAUZ010000077.1 GCA_937892105.1 uncultured Fretibacterium sp.
TTACTGCGCTCAAAGATATTCAGGACACTTTCACGTGGCATACTGTCATAATTGCGTGAACTACTGCCACTTATAGAACTGTTGCATAGGGTTAGAGGGAGGGGAGTGCAAGCCAAAGCACTATAAAAAGCGCAAATCGATACCCGAGAAGGGAAATCGCTACCGTGGGCTACACGGGAAGTCAAGCCTCCGGACTGTCAGGCAAACCTAAGTAGCATATGCCAAAGGGGACAGGAAGAACGAGGAACAGTCAAAAAAGTGTGCTTTATTACATAGGATATAATTCCTTAACACTTTTTATGTAGCAGGATTATGCACCGGAACACTCGGCATAACCCACGCAAAGGGCTTCTATCAGGCTGAAGGTCTCAATGTTGAGCTTGTACGCTATCAGGGCGATACAGTAACGTTAGGCGACGCTCTTGGAACGGGCAAAATCGACAGTTCCTTGATGCCGGTACATTGAGGATTATCCGTTCGATAACGTTTGATGATGACTTCAAGGACGAGACATGCTGTATTTTTGCGGTCTCGAAGGCAATCTGTGAGAACAGCCCCATCACTGCCCGTAAGCTGACACAGGCACACGAGAATGCGCGCAAATGGATAATGTCGAACCGTGAAGAAGCCGTAAAGCTCATGCTCGAAAACAAATGGGCATCAGGCGATTTCGACAAGGTTCTTGCGTTCTACAACACTCTGGATTACTCCGTTACTGACGCTACGACAGAGGCAACACTGCGCAAGGTTATAGACGACTACAAAACGTGCGGCATTCTGAAGAAGGATATCGACACGGAAGAAACGTTAGCCCGTATATGGGACGGCGTATTGATGAAGAAGTATTAGGAATTACGATGAATACGATGAAGAAGGCATTATGCGCATTAATGCTGGTAATTGCGGTTGCAGGCTGTGCGTTCGCAAAGGACTTCAAGGCTCAGGACGCTGACGTAAACGGCCCGCGTACGAAGCTGAAGGAAGCTGCTCCAGAGATGATGGGAGCGTTCGGGAACTTAGGCGCAGTAGTTCTGAAGGACGGGGCAATCTCGCTCAAGACAAAGGAACTCATAGCCGTATCACTTAGTGTTCAGAACCGTTGCGAGACGTGCATAATGTCCCACGTTAAAAACGCAATAAAAGCCGGTGTAACACGTGAAGAACTTGTAGACGCTCTGGGTGTCTGCGTACTTATGGGAGGCGGGCCTAACTCTGCGTATGCGGCGACTGCGCTTGAAGTTTACGACCAGTTCAGCGGGGAAAAGAAGTAAGATACTCACAAGGCAGGGGGCAGTAATGATATGCTTCCTGTCCTTTTCACATTATGAGGGGGAATAATGTTGTTATCATTGCCTAAGAATTTTGAGACGTTCAACGAGGCACGCAAAAAATCTTTCATGGCCTTGTACAACGCTAAAGAGGCCGGAAAGAAAGTTATCGGCACGTTCTGTTCATACACACCGCTGGAACTGATTAACGCTGCCGGAGCAATATCTGTTGGGTTATGCGGGAAGTCTGAGCAGGGAATAGCTGAAGCTGAAACAGTCCTTCCAAAAACGTTATGCCCGTTGATTAAAGCAAGTTACGGAATGGCATTCACGGATCAATGCCCGTTCTTTTATTTTTCAGACGGGATAATCGCCGAGACTACATGCGATGGCAAAAAGAAGATGTACGAGCTTATGGGGAAGATTAAGCCTGTTCATGTATTGAACCTTCCGCAGGGAAGAACTCAGGCTATGGCTCTTGACATGTGGACGGAGGAAATGAGGAACACAGCCCGCTTCCTTGAGGACTTGTTCGGCGTTAAGATTACGGACGGGAAACTCCGCGAGGCTATCGCATACCGCAATAGACTTCGAAAAGCTATCGTAGACTTGTACGAGGTTGCAAAGATTAAGCCGTCTCCAGTCTCAGGGTACGAGATAAGCACGGTAGCAGAGAGTGCAGATTTCCACTTCACTGACGATGACTTAGTAGCGAAAATCGAGGGTATTACACGCGAAATGAAGACCAGAGTACGTGATGTTGACGCTAACCGGCCTAGAGTATTAATCACTGGCTGTCCTAATACAGGAGTGCGGGACAAGATAATAAAGCGTCTTGAAGAACTGGGAGCTGATTACGTCTGTGCGGATACATGTTCAGGGCCTAGAGCGCAGAAGTTTCTTGTTGACGAGAACGCAGACGACCCATACCGTGCGATTGCAGAACGTTACCTGAAGATTAACTGTTCCGTAATGACACCAAACACAGCCCGCTTCGATGACATAAAGCAGCTGGTTCATGAGTATCAGGCTGACGGAGTAATCGAGATAGTTCTTCACGGCTGCCACACATTTGCTGTTGAGGCATTCACGACGATGAACATTGTACAGAATGAACTTGGTCTGCCGTATTTGAGGCTTGATACCGATTTCTCGCAGTCAGACAGCGGACAGATAGAGACGAGGCTGGAGGCGTTCATCGAAATAATGACGGACGCGGCATGAACCGTGTGAATATCGTGTTATGAAGGGAGGCGGCTTACACTGCTTCCCTTTTTTGTTGTGAAGTGTCTCGGGCTGTATAATCTTAGGCATTCCAATAAAAGGAGGACAATTGTAACATGGAGCTGATTAATGTGTTAGACGGCGCAAAGAATGAAATTATCGGTGGTATAGTGGTGGGTGTGGTAATGATATTACTGGGTTGGGTGTACAGACGGTATCGGGCACTCAAAAAAATATACACGCAAATGAAACAAGAGCTTCAAAACATGAATGAGGAAATGAGACAGCTTCGTGCGACGAAAGAGGAACATGGACGTTTGACAACAGAAATTCAGCGCAAGGACGAAGAATTGAGACATGCCGAAGAAAAATCGCGGGAAGATGCTCGGCGTATTGAGAAGTTGTGGAAGCAGGTTGGTGATGTACAGGCGGAACTTCAGTGCAAGAGTGAGGCACTAAAACAGACTGAGGCTAAATCTCAGGAGAACTCACGGTGTATTGAGGCATTGCAGGCAGAATCACAGCGCAGAGATGAGGCACTGAGGCAGGCAGAAGCTCAGAAAGCAGAAGAGGCCAAACAAAGAACGGAAGCACAAACAACACCAGTTTCTACAACCACATCAATGTAGTTAGCACTGCTATCCTTGACGGCATAGGTGATTGCTCCATTGCCGTCCGTAGTAGCTTCGACTTTCTTGTCCGTGTCACCATA
>CALAUZ010000078.1 GCA_937892105.1 uncultured Fretibacterium sp.
CAATGACTTCTGCCGGCACTGGAGGAGTGATGAAGATATGGAACTTGATTATCCCGTTCAAGATATCCGTGTAAGAATTTTCATCTTCCCTGAACTCTACCCGAGCACCTAAGAGAGCTTCAATAGCTACTAGGCTATTAAGGTACATGTTGAAGCTGTTCACGATTGTCCTTATAAGTCTGGGAGTGATAGGCTGATCAACTTTCTGCCAGAAGGTCAAGATGAACTGATTGCCTAAGAAGTCGAACATTCTGCGTACAGGAATGAAGCAATCTTTAGCGTCAGTGTTAGAAGGATAAGCACCTGTTCTATTGCCCCAAGCTCTCCAGCCTCCTATCCAGTTTAAAGCAGTAACGATACCTTGACCGTTAAGATAGTTAGCCTGTTCTAGGGTTAATCCTATTTCGTCGCCGCTAGCATTCACACAACTATCCATCTGAAGGAGTTCATTACTAGGGGACTTAAAGGGTAAATCTTTGTGAGCCGCGTCAGTTTTATTCATGAGGCCGATAAGCTGAGTGCTTAAGTGAAAGACCTTGCCATCAAGTGAAATTTTTGGCCAGCAAGCAATCATTCTCTCAGCGACATAGTTATGAGTATTCTTCCAGTCCGGAACGTCACTGTAAGTCGTAGCACCTGAAGCGTCACAAGGAATATCTACGACACATACGCCAGTGAATACACCTGAGATATTATCAGCTTTAGCTCTCATGACTGCCGCGACCCCACTATTTTCACTGAACTTAGGAGCGCCGATTAATCCAGGTACGAGCCTAAATTTAGGGAACACTCTATTAACGAGTTCAAGGCCTGTGTATTTTCCTGTTGAAGCATTAACTCCACCGATAACGTCATTATTAGTAACGAGTGAAGGTTTAGCCTTGACCAAAGAGTCTATAGTTAAGCTAGCTGCACTTGTAGTGATATAGGCATTACCTTCATCATCGTAGAGCAATTCATGATTATCCGCGCTAATGACATTCTTACCGAGAGAGACTTTGCCATTAGACGCAGTGAAAGTAGTGCCGTCTTCAGGAGCGATTATCTCTTTATGAGTATCCGGGTCAAAGACATTAATCAGCACGCAAGGAGCCTGCCCGAATAAAGCGAACTGAGAATAGATGAACTCACAAAGGGTGTAATTCTCCCAGTCATCAGAATAGCCGAAAGACTTCACAGCTTCTTCGTAAGTGTATACGAGCTTAGGAACGTTGACACAAGATTTATCGGCCAAAAAGACCGGAGCAGTCCCTACAATAACGGGTAATCCAGCTTCAGATTGAGCCGGAGCAACGATACTAGTAGGGACTTCGGATTTATAAACGCCATGACGGAAGGGCATTATTTTACGCCTGCCTTTCTCTCAATCTCTGAGTAAATATGATGCAAATGTTCACCTTTAGTTCGGGTTTTAGTGATAGCTTCCGTAATATCCTCAATGGGGACTATAAGGCTCTCAATCTCTGGATAAAGGGCTATAGCTGCTTTGACTTGGCCGGGAATGCCGTCTAAATAGACCTGATTACGTAGCAAGCCTAATTTCTGGACATTAGGGCCAACATACATTACTTGGCTCATGTGTAATAACCTTCTTTCTGTTAGGATAATTTTTGAGGTGATAACTTGATGATACGCGATAAATTAGCCGAGAGAATGGCTCTCAGAGAAGAACGCAGAAAACTTGAAGATAAACGTTTTTACGAGTTAATGAAGCTCGTAGTATATGGAACATTAGGGGTATTCGGGTCAATCTTAGGGCTGCTAATATGCCTATTAATGAGGTGAGGTCATGAGCGAGGAATATATCCGCAAAGACGTGTACGACGCAGATCAAGATACTATAGCTGAGGCAATAACAGACCTTCGGGATAGGATGGATGATTACAAGGCTTCAACGTCACACCAAGTATCTTTCTGGGGAGTGTTGATAGCAGTGATAGCATTCTTATTCGCTGGAATGCAAATCGGGATAGCAGTTATTCTGTACATTCTGAGCCAGCCTCACCCCTAAGCTATAATCTCTGTGGCTTCATTCCTCCGTGAAGGTAATCCCAATTCTGCAAAGGCCTTCCTGAATAGAACACTAAATCCTGTTCGCCATACCAGACCGGCCAAGTTTCAAGCTCTAGTAATCTTGACTTCATAGGCATCTGAAGAATATATTTTTTCCCTAGAACTCTATGCTCAAACAGCTTTTGCCTGATTTTTTCCTGCATGGTCAAGATATACCGGTAGCCTTGACAGTTTTTAGAATCATCATAAATTCCAGAAAGTATCTTTACGTCTATTGAGCTATGAGCCGGAGAATTTTCTTCAGTGTCAATCATTTCTCCCAGCTTAACGACTATACAAGGGAAATTGCTCTCATAATCACTAGCTTCATAACCATCTAGGCCTTTTCTGGATTTTTCAGTGTAAGTTATCCCGTCTGGCTGTGGAGTATATTGGGCAAAGATTTTAACTTCCTGCAATACACCTGATTTATTGGGCAAAGAATATCCCGTGAACTCGTCACTTAGGCATGTAACTAAAGCATCAAGGAAATTCTCTCTAGTCAAGAAAAATCACCTCCCTTCTCTCCATAATCTGAATAACTCAGCCTTAATGATTTTCTCAGCAGCAGCAATAGCTTCATCATGAAGTTCTTCGTTCCATTGAGCAATTTGGGGAATAGCAGGGCCGACAAGCTTTTCAATGGGAAGTCTAGGATTGCCTACCCTAGCAAAAGGTTTAAAACTCCCCCCAGAAGGTGCATAGAGAAAAGCCCTCCCTAAAGGCTTAACCCCTGCATCACGTCTTACAGCAGCTCGTAACACTTTAGGTTTTTTTGGCCTATTTTTTGGTGTGAGCTTGTAATGTTCTAGGGATAATCTTTTGCCAGTGAATTTTATATACGAAGTGTGATATTTCGTAGTAGCTGCTGAAGTCTTGGCCTGAATAGATTTATTGACCTCTCCACGCTTAACGTAATACTCTCTAGTTATGCCTTCAAGGAACACGTTTTTAGCAGCTTTTAGAGCGGCCTTCATAGCGTTAGGGATTTTTCTAGTGACAGTTCGCCCCAAGTTAATCGGAGCAAAACTGCCTGTGACTCTCATAGTAATCATTCAGTGCATTCAAGCTCCATTCTGATAATGTCCCCTGAAGGGTTAGAGACGCTAGTGATTACATAAAGTTTGCCATCAATTCTTAAGCTGTCATTGACCTTCATGCCTATCATGTCAGTATTACGGACTATTAACACGCTATGAGATTGAGACAAGCCTTCATGTTCGTAGCTAACGGTGATTTTCTCATTCTTGACGGGAGTTAGGACACACATAATCTTATGCCCGTCGAGGTTGCGTTCTCTTGCGAAGGCTATAAAGAATGCTTCACTTTCTAGTAAGTCTGGCTGAATGCCTTCATAGATTGATCGTAAGTTCCAGCCTGAAGCCTGATAGTCTGAAGTATACATTTCTAGTCCTCTCTAGTCCTCGTAAGGTATTCGACCATTAGTGAGTGTGTTGTAGCGGTTAATGATGACGTCGCAGTAGTCTGGGGATAACTCCATCATGAGGCAGGTGCGTCCTGTGAGTTCTGCGGCAATGAGGGTAGTTCCTGATCCTCCGAAACAGTCTAGGATAACGTCTCCGGGCTGAGAAAAGTCGTTGAGGATAGACATGTGGAGTTCTACGGGCTTTTGTGTGGGGTGAACGCGAGCATTGAGTAATTTATCTCCATCTGAGACGTTACCATTAAGCCTGAAGGTGTATTTGCGAATACGTGTGCTAATGTTAGTCCAAGCGAGTTCGCCGTCTCCAAAGCTGAGCGTTGGAGCATTTTTGCACTTGTCCCAGAATAACCAGCCGCAAGAGGGGGGTAAGATGTCAGTGAAATTCTGCCCTCCCCAGATGATGTAGTAGTTACATACTCTGCGTAAAAGCCGGTAATGTTCCCTGAACATGTTCCCGTTATTGTCGCCGAGCACCGGAGAATAAATCTTGCCTTTGCTCCCTACTTGTCCCGTTTTCCTGTTGACTATGTTTATTCCGTAAGGCGGGTCGGTAAGGACGAGGTCGACTTTCCTGTATCCTTTGTTTCTAGAGCCCCCCCTGTATCCCACATCTTCAGAGACCCCCCTGTATCCCCACTTAGCTGTGACCCCCCTAAATCCCCCCTTATCATGGGGGACTTGCTCGTGTGCTCCCGCCACAGAGATGGGGAGGGAAGGGGAGGGGTCATCTCCAGACATGGGGAGGGAAGGGGAGGGGGTATCTAGATACGGGGAGGGACTATCTCCTATCAATGCTTCTATGTCCTCATAGCTCGTAGCGTCTCCGCACATAAGCCTATGCCGCCCAAGCTGCACTATCTCTCCATACTTCATCACGCAACGTTCTTTAAGACATACCAGCTTTCATTATCCCTCGGCATAGGTAACGCCCTCGAACTCAACACTAACTTCCTCACAGGAGGGTCTTCCTCCGCCACTACGTAAGGCACATACTCGCTCATACTAGACACATAATCCCTCGTCTTAGGATTAAGATACGTCACTGTTCCATGAAGCATCATGTTACGTTCCTTGCTCGACTGCATAATCACCGTATCAGGGTCTATAACGGGCACTAAATTCCCATTCTCATCAGCATAATACTCAGAATACTCATAGACATTCAGATATATTCCGGGTGCCTTAATCTGCATTAAAAACACTATTCCAGGCTCTAAACTCGCTGGGTCGGGGATATTCACCCACTGATCATGACGCAATTTAAGTATGCCCTCATTCACGCACATAGCCTCACTAACATCACTGCCTACTATTAGCATATCCGGATTAACGCCATTCTTTCTAAGTACACGCGCCATCTTGGCCAGCTTCCCCAGAATGTCATAGCTAGTGCTCGTCCACTTATTAGCGTTCGTCACAGTCTCTATATTCGCTACCTGATAATCTACCTCGCCACTTACTCCCGAGCCGTCTATCGTGAGCTTGCCATCCTGCTTAACCCTCGCGCACATATATTCTAATTTCCTGAATAATGCATCCTGAAGTTCGGCCAAGTCCCGAGCTGCTACTTCTTTTGCTCTCTCATCCGGAGTTTTATCCGAGTTCCATTCAAGCTCCCCAAAACTCTTAGTCTCCAAAGTCGCCGGAGTTATCGTTCTTGACCCTGTTATTAATGGCGCTCGATATGTCCTTAACTGATATCCTTCACGGGCTATAGGGGCACTCACTGAATACTCATCTGCATAGGGTAGCAATATCCTTTTGCTCTTACTGAACTCAAAACTTACTGTCTCTGTGGGAAAAGTTATACCGCGTGAGAAAAATCTTGACCGGAAAAATGTTCGGGGAGGGGTCGCCTTCTCTATCGCTCCACGTAAATATTTTGGCTGATAATAATCCTGCATGTCTGTCATTTACCTCCATAAAAAAATGCCCCCTCATTCTCTGAGAGAGCTGAAAATCATTGAAAGGAAGTTGACAAATTACCCTGCATTATACACTAATGAGGCTATATCAAAATCCTTCACTTTACTCTTTTCTTAATCCACAAAAATATTCTGCTTACGTAATATCGGCCTTATTGCCTCAATCAATTCAGCATGATCATTACTTTCTTCTTCATAGGGCAATATCACACTTCCTGCATTGAACTGCCCACTGAAATAAGCTCGGGCTATTCCTGTACTGCCTTCGGGGATCGTCTTATCACTGCTCAGTATGCATATTTCTGCCGCACTGGATAATCCTGCACTCGTCGCTGAGACAAATCCACTTTCGCCGGACATTAAAAGCTCGCCTCGTTTATGGTCACCTGAAGTCGCAAGCTCTATCGTATCCTGCATAACAATCCCATTCACTAATTCATCGGGCTTCACTGTATCGCTTATCTGGGAATAACTCTCACGGTAAATCGTCATTTCGCTCTCCTGATCATCTTCAGTAGGCTCTTCGGTAGGCTCTTCAGTAGGCTCTTCGTTGTCATTCAAAATCTCGTCTGACATGTTAATTCCTCCATTTATTCATTATCTCGGCTATTGAGTATATATCGTCTGCCTCATGCTTCACAGGCAAGTTATTCACCTTGATTGTACCCGTTGCACTTGGCCCGGCATGCTCTAACTTTAAAAGCTCTACGGCTACATCTGAGGCAAATTCTCCCGTCTCATACTTAGCCTTATTAATCACTTCCGCTCGGTAGGGGGTATAGAGTTCATCAAGCTCCCGCATTCTCTCCCGTTCTGCCCTAACTCCTTCACGATAAAGCGCACTATCTTCAATTGCTCTCGTCTCGGGGTGTTCTTCTTCCTCCTGAATATCTGCCTCCGTAGCTTCTACGTCTATCTCGTCGGCTAACCCATTCTCACAGCATTCTTCTGGCGATAACCATGACTCGGACTTCATTAACTCAATAACTTCATCTTTAGGCTTCCCGCTTCGAACTGAATATATTCCGGCTATGTTATCCGTCAATTTATCCAGAATATCAGCTTCTTTCCGGAGATCATCTGCATAACCTATTGTGAAGGTTAGGGGCTGGTGAATCATCATCATACTTCCCTGCATCATGGTTATTGTCTTTCCGGACATTGCTACTATTGACGCTCCAGAAGCTGCTATCCCGTCTATTATCACGTGAACGTCTTTATCTTTCAGGTAGTTATAGAGTGCTATGCTTTCAAAGACTTCTCCACCGTCAGAGTTTATCCGCAAGGTGATATGTTCCGCACCTGAATCGGCTATCTGCTTGATAATACCGTTAGCCGTAAACCCTCGCATTATGAGCGAGTAGAGCAAGATTTCTAGGTCTTTGCTCCCTTCATTCTGATTAACAATCTGATACACGCTATTTTCACGTCCATTCCACTAAATTAATGCACTCATAATTTCCGCTTCTCTCGGATTAATGCACTGCGCACTAAGTCCCAATCTTCGCCCGTCAATTCTCCGCACTCTCTCTGATACGTCGATAAATTATTCTCTATCTTCATCACACTAGCCTGAACTTCCTGCACGGGATTTAGCTGCCCTTGTGAAGGTCCTACCCATTCACACCAAGAATATAACTTTGCCGAGTAATCATCTTTCCAATATAGCGGTGCTTCTATTCTGCCCAGAATAACAGCCTGCCTTAACCATAATTCATATATGGGCTGGCAAAATTCATCTGCAAACCATTTACGCCAATTCCTGAACACTTTCCACGCTTCTAAGAGTGCTCCCCTTGATGCACTATAACTCGCTGTAAAGTGCAGAAATAATAGCTCGGAAGGTATCCCTAAACATCCCCCTATTTGGTGCGCTAAGCTCTCTACAAAGTTCATGAAATTCTGGTTTGGTCGGCCAGGTGATATTGACGTTGCTTTCACTCCTTCAGGAAGTTCCATCATTGTGCCCGACATTTCCTGCATTGAGATATTCCCTAAACCGGGGACTTCTCCTAGCCCTTGTTCTACGGCATAATCTTCTTCCCCATAAGCTCCATCATCTCGGGCTTCATGCTCAAAGAATATCGCAAACATTCCGGATATCACTGCCGCCATTAATTCAGCTTCCGTGTAGCGACTTAACTGCTTTAATTGCTCTATCACGGGTGCTAAAAACGGCACTCCCCTATGTTGCCCTATCCGTTCATGCTGGAAAATGTGATATATCTGCCTCTCTCCGCCATGAAATAATTCAACTCGTTCATGTTGTACCGGAGGCAACCCCATAAGTTCACTATTAGGATTTCTATTCGCTATGTGATAGGCAACTACTTTCCCTTCCTTGTCAAGCTCTACACCTTCATCTATCAACGCATTGCTTACATTAAGGGGAGTTTGTAATCTCTCTGCCTCAATCATCTGGATACATAGTGAATAGACATTTCGGAATGTCCAGCTCTCTCGCGGGATAAATATAGCCTCGCCGTCTATTAATATGCTCTTTAGGGCTAAGCATTGAAGCTCATAAAAATTTAGTTCTTGGCCGTAATCTGCATTCTTCCCTGAAGCCCAATAATCAAACTCACTCTCAGCTTTTGCGCTCCACAATGCAGCTTGTTCCTCACTCATACCGAGTAATGAAGGGTCTATTCTCACATTGAGCCTCAAACCGCTACCTATTGCATTAAGGGCTATACGCTCTATTGCTCCCCTACCTAATGGGCCTCCGCCTGCATATAAATCTCGTGAACGTTCCCGCAATAACTCTACATTCTCTGAAATATCTTCATGTGCTGATTTGCTTGACGTATACCACTTAATCAATGAAGGCTTTGATCGGGAAGCTCCATGTTCGGAATATCCTGAATTACTTATCCGCTTCGTATCTACCATATTTTGCACCTATCTTTCTCTATTAGGCTCTCCTGTTCCATCTCTTTACGCTTTCTTTCCAATCCGTATAGTATTCCGTAGCGGCTTCACATCTCTCACACTCTACGCGATACATATCTTCATGTTCTTCATCAAGCGCATCAGCTCCTAAGACACTCGCCTTCCCTGAACAGAATGGGCAATTTATAGCTCCCTTTTTCGCTCCTATTAACACGGGAGGTCTGCGCTTATTCCATAACGCTGTGGCTTCCTCATGATCCTCACATAACTTCGTGTGTATTCCGCAAGCCTCGCACTTTATCTCTATGAGGTCATATCCATCTGAAGTGTTTACGTGTTCAGTATGCCCAGGACCTCCACAGAATGGGCAACGTTTTACCCTCACAGTAACATGTTCATGAACTCTTTCGAACTTCACTCCAGGCATTATTTCTTCTACATGCAATATTTCTTCCTTACGGTCTACATATTCATTGCTCATCAAATTACCTCCCGTCTAGGCTGTATCTTCCCTTAATATCTTCATGTCGGCACTACTACCCTTATTCGCGAACGCTTTTGATTATTCTTTTGCCGCTCTAATTCCGCTATCTCATTATCAATGTCATTCAGCATGCTTCGTATCTTTGTTATGTCTGCCCTAGTTATCTTCATGCCTTCAATCTCTACACTTTGCCCGCTGCGTAAAACTTCATGCAGTGCCTTCAAGCAATCTTCTCTCTGCGCATAAAGTAATTCTAGATGTGTCATCATTCACCTGCTTTCTTCCCCTAATAAAAAAATATCCCCTGAGACCGTTCAAAAAATTCAGGAGATATCTTTATAGTTAGTCATAACCTTATTTATTATTATAGCTTTAGAGCCATCTATACACATTGCTAATTATGCTGATTATCTTCATAGTAATTCTATCCTTCTTCGTATCATTCCAGCTGTTAAGGGCTTGTATATCTTATGTGGATTTTTTGGACTTGGCCGAACTTTCCCTTTATCTTTGCTCTGTATTTTCGGATTTAGTATCTCATATGCTCCCATTGCGTACACTCGGCAATCTAATGGCTCATTTCGTTTTATCCCGGGCTTCTTTTCCCAGTCTATCGTGTCCCTTCCAGATCGTCGCTTCATTATCATTCTTTCACTCAATAATCCCTTGAAATATACACTGTCATAGCCGCTCTTACTATCTTTCGGAAAATGGCAATATCCTGGCTCTCCCTTTTCGGCCTGTAGACGTGAAAATAGCATTCCTTTTAGGGTGCTTACTCCGAGAATGAATAACGGTATCTTTCGGCGATTATTTCGGGACGGCCCAGATACGCAAGGGTGCCCAAATGTCCCGCGTCCTACTATCGCGTATATATGTCGTCTCCCTCGCGTCTGCACAAACTTATACACATTGTCCGTAAAATG
Source organism: uncultured Fretibacterium sp. (assembly GCA_937892105.1). The sequence goes on from CALAUZ010000078.1 coordinate 9,724, forward strand.
ACCTCCACTATCTACACATGCTGCAGCTACCCCTAATTCCGTGCCGTCTATCTTCGGCCAAGTTCGAGATAAATACTCATCCAGATTTTCCCATACTTCAGAGCCTCCAGGTGTCCCGTAGAATATCCGGTACTCTACTGCCCACGTCTCATAATTAGCTCCCCAGCCTAGCACCTCACACTCTAATCTATTATCCTGTACGTCTATCCCAGCTGTTAATAATTGCACTCCTTCAGGCAATATCTTGTAATCTTCCGTCCGTGAGGTCACATTCTCTACATCTATTGTCCCTTCCTTAAGCTCATAGGCTTCCCCTAAAACTGTATTCACCCAAACTTTCATCATTTCTTCTCCGCCGTTATACGCCTCATGATAACCTTCTACTATTTCCGGCCAAGTTACCCACGGTGAAGCAAATGCATTCATGTGGAAGCCTCGTATTTTGCTTACTCCAAAAGAATTTTTCTCTGTGTAATCATTATTTTCTTCCCCTTCTGAGTTTTCCCTTCTTTGAACTATCCATTTTCCTGCACCAGACTTCCAATCATGTTCATTACTTTCCTGCCCGCAGCTTATGCACCTCATTACGGGCATTACTTTATCTTTATAGATTATTTGCTCCCATGAATAAGGCTGATATTCTCCGCATTTAGGACAGGGCACACACCATTCTTCCTGTGTACTTAATGCAAAGGCCTTCTCTATTCGGGAACTTCCTTTTAGCTTAGGTGTTGAGACCTGAATTATTCGCCTATTCCAGAAATTCGTCGTCCGCTTCATTGCTAGGCTTAACGGGTCGCCTTCATCTTCCGCACTTCCGGGGTATCTATCTACCTCATCACATAGCAATATACGTATTGGCCGTGATGCTAAGCTCGCTGGGCTATTTGACCCTGTTATCGTGATTTGCCCGCCGGGAAAATTCTTGTGTAATAACGTATTCCCACCTATTCGGGAGCGTAAATCTACCTTACTGCTCAAACATGGCGTATCTCTCAGCATAGGGGCTAATCTGTCCTTGCTAAAATCCTCACCCATTTGCAACGTTGGCTGAAGCATTAATATCGGGGAAGGGTCTTTGTCTATGAAATAACCTATCACATTAAGAAGAAGTTCGGATTTTCCTACCTGTGCCGCAGTCATTATCACAACTCTCTCACTGAACTTCACTGCATCCATCATTTCACGCTGATATTCTGCCCGTGAAGTTATCCATTTTCCTGGCTCTGCACTCGCTTCATTAGACAAATAACGATAATTATCTGCCCATTCACTAACTGTGAGGTCTGGGGGAGGCAACCATATTTCAGAGTTATTCATTTCTCCTCATTTGCTAACTCTATTCCACTCTGTAACATTCTCAACAGATCACTGTAATACTCCAGGCATTCGGGTACAGTCTCAAAAATAACGTGATACTTCATCATGTGTGCCGCTATTAGTTCGTGTAGCTTCTTCGCTGTAGCTATTTTCTCCGGAGTAAACTCTGTATCGCCTCCTAATAAACTTGTTATTTTTTTTAGGGCTGTATCGCTTAACAATATCTCACTTACTAGTGCTATTACACTCTCTAATTCCTCATTCGTCATCATTATCACCTTCACTCATAAAATCTTCAGCTAATTCCTGTAACACTTCATTCACATTCGCCTGCACTATGCTCTCCACTTCAGAAGGCATATATTCTTTGCGGGATAACACTCCGGCTAACCTTACGGGCAAACTTAATAGCTTGCTTCTTACTCGGGAGGCTTGATCTGACCATTGTTTCGAGACTTCCTTACGCTTCACATATTCTGCTTGAAGTATGGCTAATTGCATCTCTTTCATGTCCGCCTGCGCATTAGTTAGCCTCGTTTTCGCTTCCACTAAATCACTATTCGTTGTCTGGTTCATCATTATCACCTTCTTGCCCTACTATGGCTCTAACATGTGCTTTTATGCCCTTAATTTTTAGCCCTTTGCCGTCATTATTCCACCATAAGGCTGCTAGTTCTTGCGTTATTGCCGGAGGGGTAAAGTGCAGGCATTCCCCTGAACAATGCACTCTGTGGCCGTCAAAGTAAATGAACTTTCCAGGTTTTCCGCAATGGGGACATGGTTTTAGTTCCTCACTCATGCACTCTCGCATTCCAGGATTTTATTGCCTCACCCTTCGTGTATTCTTCCGGGCCAGTTGCCTTACATGCTTCACACTCAACTCTATAATGCTTTCTCCAGCTATCTGCTACTATCACTAATTCGCTATTACTTCCGCAAAATGGGCATTCTATTAACTCAGTCATCATTAGCTCTCCTATTCCAGTTCATTACACTTTCAGAGTGATTTGTTGAACAATATCTTGTTGGCAGTTTCGCTTTGCACTCGGAACATTCTATGCAGT
>CALAUZ010000079.1 GCA_937892105.1 uncultured Fretibacterium sp.
ACTTTAACCCCCAACAAGAAGGGCTGTTATCGTACAGTCTTAACAATTTAGGGGGCGGGGATTTTGACGGGTGAAGAAATCAAAGACTTAATCGCTGTCCCGGAGTATTACAACCGCTACGACAAGGGCAAGGGCTGGGATTATGTAGCTGTCCTTGTAGGAAGGGCGACACAGGCGGCGGAAATCAACGAGCTTCAGAACATTCTTGAGGACAAAACAAGGGCGGTCGGCTCATCTCTTTATGAGGAAGGAATGCTCATTGACGGCTGCGGAATCTCGTACAGCTCTCCGAACGTAACGCTTGCGGCGGGGCTGATATTCATTGATGGCCTTGTTCACGAAGTTGCGGCTAAAGTGCTGAATGTTACAGGCACGGCAACTATAGGGGTCTGGAAAATCTCAACCGTATTGACTCAGGACGAAGACTCATCACTGAGGAATCCCGCGTTAGGCTACCCGGAATACAGAAGTCCCGGAGCTTACCGCATAATCACTACAACTCAATGAGGGTTAAGCACAGAGACGCATGAAGGGGCTACGTTCTGCGAGGTCTACAAGATAGACGGCGGGGAAATTACGCGGCAGGTCAAAGCCAAGCCAGACATTGCCCGCTATGACAGACACGCTCACGGAAATTATGCCGTTGAGGGGCTGACTGTCAGCTTCATGGACTCTGCGTCAGGCAAACAGAATTTCACCGTAACAAAGGGGCTGGCGCACATCAGCGGCTACGAGACCGAGATTTTTCAGGATACAGCATTCAGCGCGGATGAAGTCATTGACGGTGAGGACATCACGAAGGAAGTTACGCAGTCTGAGACTCTCACGGGCGAAACGAGGAAGATTACGCTGGCTCATGTACCAGTTGAGCGAATCTCTATGGTCAGGGTTACGAAGCAGAAAACGGTTACGAACCTTACACACGGTGAGGCAGGGTGTACTGACGAATTGCCGGACGACTCTGTTACAGCGATTATCGAGGTCAAACAGGGCGCAAAGTTTTACACAGCAGGTACAGACTTCGCTTTTGTCTCCGAGACAGACGGCCTCGACTGGTCTTTGCCGGGTGACGAACCTACAGCATTCTCAAAATATGATGTAACGTATCAGTACCGCATAAATGCTGGCTTCACATTCGACGCAACAAGCATAACCGTCTCAGACTCGGACTTTCTGACCGATGAGCCGATTGATGTTACATACTGCTACAGAAAAAGTGTAATAAAGTGTTTTCATACACTTCTTTGATTATTCCTCGTTCAACCTGTCCCTTTTCGGCGTACCTACTAAGGTTTGTTCGACAGTCCAGAGGCTTAACTTCCCGCCTAGCCGGCGGTAGCGAACTTTTTACAGTTCATTAAGTTTATTGCAGCGTTATAGTCTCTATCTATGACTGTACCACATCCTAGACACTCATACACTCGCTCTAACAGCTTCAGGTCTATCTTCACATGTCCGCATATTGAACACGTCTTCGAGCTGGCGTAAAACCTATCGGCCACCCTGAGCTGTATTCCGCACTCCCTGCACTTCCGCTCCAGCAATGCCCTGAAGTAGTAGAACTCACTTTCCGCTATAGCACGCGATAAGTGCCGGTTCTTCAGCATACCTGATACGTTCAGGTTCTCAATTGTTATGTATTCCGGCTGTGTCCTTACTATTTCGTGTACAGTTTTATTGATATAGTCATGGCGTTTATTGCTAAGTCTCATATACGCCCGATGTACTCTTAGCCTCTGCTTGTCCAGATTTGAACGTTTACACTTCTTCGTAGCCTCCTCCTTTCTGTGTCTTAGTTTGCGCATGAATTTACGCTGTTCATGCTTCAGCCTCTTAGTCAGCTTTCTCATCCGGCGGGGCTTGTTGATATTCGGGAAGTTCCTGCCGTCTGAGATTACTGCAAAACTCTTTACTCCTAAATCTATTCCTATGCCTTCAGACCTCTCAATCATCACAGTTTCAGCCTTTGCGACCTCAAACACAAACGCTGCAAAATATCTTCCGGCTAGCTTCGTGATGGTTACACTGAGTGCCTGCACTTCTGTTGGGACATAACCGAACTCCTTAAACCGTACCCAGCCCAGAGTAGGGATTTTTGCTCTATGGCGTTCAGTCTTGAGGTCTCCGGCGTTATTGCGCGGAAGGTACATACTCACAGGCCGTCCGTTCCTGCGCTTGAAATTCGGAAATCCTGCACGCCACTTCAGGAAGTTCTTGTATGCAGTATCAGCGTTCATTATGGCTTCCTTGACTGCCTTTGATGATACTTCCCATATCCATAACTTGTCGGGATTAGCCTTTCTGTATTCATTGTTCAGCCATTTCGAGAAGTCATAACCAGTCATGTAACCTGCCGTGCCATTGCGGATTTTGTCTCGGTTAGCTCCTATGAACAAGTTGTATACATACCTGCATACGCCCATAGTACGCTCGATAATCTGTATCTGCTCACTGGTCGGCTTCACTTCTACTTTGTATGCCCGATGTATCATGCTCTAAAGCCTCTTTCAGCAACTTGCGATAATTCCTCAACCCGTAAAGCCTTGAACTAAAACAGTAGATTATTGTCATCAAGTCCTGCACCATTTCCTGCTCCGGCGACATCTTTGTGTTATTCAGGATTACTAACTCGCAATGATGTTTGGCCAGCAGATGCTCGAAGTAATCAAATCCGAAACGTACTAGTCTGTCCTTATGAGCAATGATGAGCATTTTTACTTCGTTGCGTTCAACAGCGTCCATGATTTCAAGAAACTTCTTGCGCTCAAAGTTCAAGCCTCCGCCTATCTCTGAAATGAACTCTACATTAGACAATCCTGCGTTATTGCAGTATTCGCGGAGAATTGCTGTCTGATTAAGCAAGTCAGGTTTTTGCCCCGTACTTGAAACTCGGCAATAAGCAATGATACGAATGCGGCTGTCTTCAGTTTGGCGGCCTATGAAGTCATCAAGCTGGCTCTGGGTGTACACTCTGCGATTTGTTGGTGTTCTGTAAGCGGGGATTAACCTACCTTCCCTGTCCCACTTTTGGAGAGTTTTCACCTTGAACCCTAAGTATT
>CALAUZ010000080.1 GCA_937892105.1 uncultured Fretibacterium sp.
GGCGTTCAACGACGCGTAACAGCTCGCAGTTAAACCGAGTAGCACATAAGTATGGCATAGCTCCCAAAACGGCGATGAAGTACAGACGAGATTTCTCAACGAAGCTGGGAGAGATGCTTATGATGCCAACTACAGAGAGGCTTTATGCATTTTTAAGATAGACAGCGATAAGATAAAGAGAAGGTAGATATAGAAAAGTAATGAATATCCTAAAGAGAAGTTGATTATTAGAAACCCTGATAAATTTAGGGGGTTTATTATAGCTGGAAGTCTACTAGGATTCGATCCAAGTCCGTCAGCTTTGACATATACCCGGCATTCTTCCTCACTCCTGTCCTCAGCTCTTCCACTTTCAACAACACTGGCGGAAGAGTCGCTCCTATTGATTCGAGCCCACTCGTTTCCTTCTCCCTTGATGCTTCCAGAACAATACGCTCCGTTTCCACCACTAGCTCTTCGGGCGTTAAGTCCGTCTTCATTCCTAATCCTGTAATTTTAGGCCCGGCTTCCACAAGCCTACGCTGCAATGAGGCTTCCTCCACTAGCTCCGCGTAGTACTCCACATTCCCTATCGCCATCGCATCGCCTACTACTTCCGCCAGATACGGCTGTCCTCCGAGACGGCTGTACTCTTTACGGCTTATCGCTTCGCTCTGGAATGTTGTCAAATCTACTGGCTTTCCAGCCTGATACATTTCTAGACAGATTTCATACGCCTTCCTGTTGCTCTGTCCGTAAAAATCTTCTGGCATCAGCTTTTCTGACACTATCCCTATCGCTTCGGATGACAGCAGACATGTGCCGATTACTGCTCGTTCTGCCTGTAAATTCTTAGGGACGTTATCCATCATTCCTACGCCTCCTGTAATCTTCTACCTCTTCTAGCCTTACCCATTTTCCGCGTCCTTCTAATCGCGAGATTATCGGCAACATAAATTCTTCGCTGCTCTTTTCGCTCTCAGCGTCCCGGGACTTGTCCTTACAAACTTATACTTACCGAACGTCATACTTGCGCAACATTTCTTCATTCCGCTCCTTTTGTACATTTGACTTAACCACCCTTCATACTTACAGGCACAAGCAATACCGCTCCTCCAGCGCACTTCTAGATAACTGTACCCCATGGGACTTTGAGACACCTTTACTACGGGGCAGCTATCCTTCCCTTTTACCGCTTCTGGGACACTCCATATGTCGCCTTCGCACTTAAGGTAGCGCAAAGCTTTCTCCCGCCGAGCTTGGTCTTGCTTCTCATACTCGTCTCGCCGGAAGTTGTGCGCCCATCTAGTGGCTATGTCTATCACTACAATTTTTGCCACCCTTCATCTTCTTTCGCGTCTAACTTCGCCTGCAATGCTTCTGACTCTGCCTGCATCGCATCTAACTCCGCATCTGTGTAATCTTGCTTCACTGCAACTGGTTGGGTTTCTGACTTCTTCGCCTTCCGCTTCACTTTCCTGCCCCATGTCGGCTGGTCTTTCAACTCTACTGCTATGTACATCAGCGTCAAGTACTCTAACGGCTTCTTGTTGCGCCTCAGTCGCTCACACGCCTACGTATCTCCTTATGTACTCTAGTCGAGTACTGCATGGCGGAAAATTACCGTAATACTGAGATTTCCTCGTGCCGCAGCCCCTTACGCCCGGTCATTTGCAGGAAGTATTCGGCGGTCGTCTTCATTATGTCGGGGTCATCATCGGGGGTGCAGACTTCTTTGGGGTTGCCACCACTAGAACGCTTGTCGCTGGGATGTCCCTACCCGGCGCATGGGTGAGCCACCCGCGGGCATTTGTCGAGCAGTTCAGAACTAGGACGTATTGTTTCGCTGGATATGCCGGGAGTTGTTTCAGAACATTCACCCTCGGTAAAGGAGTCTTTTCCGGGGTCTGATTATCAGGGTTGGATGATTGGATGGACTCCGGGGGGGGTGAAGGGGGTTTGTCCTTTAGGATTCTCTACTTGGGGAGTTTGGCTTCCCTCGTTAGAGACTCAGTTGATTCCTTAAGGTCATTTCCTTCGCGGCTCATGGGTGAGCCGGAGTATAGCACTTATTTCTGTTTCAACGGGTGGTTCATCATCGAGTTCTTCTGGAATGGCCAGTGGTGTTTTCATTGAGGAACACGCATGATGATGCCTTTGTCTGTGAGTTCTTTGTAAGCGCGTTTGATGGTAGCGACCGAAACACCAACAATTTTTGCGACAGTCCTGTTGCTAGGCCAAGCGGTGCGTTTTTTGAGGGACGCGAAAGAGCAGAGAATGGAGAAGATGAATCTTGTCAACGGAGCGACTGAAGTGTCCTAGATGACAGGAATGTTGGGGGGTACGTACCAGAATCTCTCGTTGTACTGTACTGCTGTTCCATAACGTAACTCCTCCTTTGATTTTCCAACGAGGAGCGAGCGTTTTGACTTTTTTTTAGGTTAATGGCTAAAATATATATAATGCCTGCTTTATTTATTGTTTTTGCTAGAACCAATTTTAGGGGGCAGATTTTTTTGTCAAATCATTGTCCCGTTGTTCAGATTTCTTATCTATGTTTATTCCATATGATTTATTAACCGCTCTATCCTAAAAGCAGTGGCATGTTACCGTCATGCTTTTGTAAAAGGGAAGTCAAATAAAGCTGAAACCTGATTGCCGTAAACAGCGGTTTTATCTAATGCTGTTGTGTTTTCCCTTCAAGTATCTAAATATTAATGATGAATAGCGAAAGATTATACCTTTATCAACGTAAAATTCAAGAAGAGTGAGTATTATTTTTAATAGTTAAAGAGTGTGAAAGAAAAGCACATAAAATATTAAAATAGCCCCAAAAGGAGGAAGAGAAATGTTCGGAGCGAGAGGAGAAATTATCGCAAGCAGAGTTATGGAAACGAGTAGGAGTGCATACAAATACGATCTCGAAGTTGGCAAACGGAGCGGTGTCGAATATGGGAAAAGTAAAGAAGCTAGCGCGGGTGTTAGGGACGACCAGTGCGTACCTTAGAGGAGCATAAACTAATGGTGCATGAAAGCGGACGAACGAGATACCACTATGGATTTTACGCAACGATGAAGGTGGAGTATGACCTGGCGCAAGCGGGAGTGAAGTATGAGCAGGAAGTCCAGCTAGGAGAAGACCCTGTGCGATTGGATTTTCTGATAATCAAGGCAGAAGGAAAGCTGAAAGACCCAATCGGGGAATTTTTCAGGAGAGTAAATCTGTTTGAATACAAGTCGCCAGAAGACGGACTATCAATAGATGATTTCTATAAGGCGCAGGGATATGCGCTAATATATAAGGGGTATGGCAGAGGAATAGATGAGCTGCCGATAGAGGAACTGACGCTGACATTAGTACGACATACATATCCACGAGAGCTGATGAAAGGCCTGAAGGAGTCAGGATATGAGATACATGAAGCGCACAGGGGAATATACCGAGTAGAAGGAAAGATAAGTATTCCCGTACAGATAGTAGTCTCGTCCCGGCTAGAGGAAGGAGAATATGAAGGGCTGAAACTGCTAGCGAAAGGTAGCACGAAAGAAGCGGTGATGAAGTATGTGGAAAGGGCGATAACGAGCGGGGATGAGAATGTGAGAATAAATGCAGGAACGGTGATAGAGATCTGTCTAAACATCAACAAGAAGTTAGATAAGCAAATCAAGGAGGATGAAGCGATGCATAGGACAATCCGGG
>CALAUZ010000081.1 GCA_937892105.1 uncultured Fretibacterium sp.
GCTCCCCAGCGTCGGTGCGGGGAAAGTTTTATCTGATATTATCGCTTCCGGAGCCGTCCCAGTCGTTAAACTTGAGAAAATTTTCCGTCAGGCACAGAAGAGCCGGATCGTTACGAATGCCCACAAGATTAATCATGGTGAGATGCCATTTTTGACCGATAGAGGCTCGGATTTTCTGTTTGCAGACGCTGGGGCGGCTGTAGATACTGAAGCCGATGCCGCAAAAGAACGTGAAGAAGATACTGCGGCTATTCGCAGCGAGAAGGCAGCAGATAAGATTCTGTGGTTATGCACGAACTATTTGCCGAAACAGTGCCGAATTAAGCCGGAAGATATTCAGGTCTTAACACCCATGAGACGCGGTTCTGTCGGCTCGGCCAATCTGAATCAGCGTCTTCAGGCGGCGATAAATCCAGAGGGGCTTAGCTTGAAACGAGCCGGGATTGATTACCGCATCGGCGATAAAGTCATGCAGATTAGAAATAATTATGTGAAAGCGGTCTTTAATGGGGACATAGGTTTTGTCTCATCAGTCAACATGGAAGACAGCGAACTGACGGTAGATTTTGATGACCGCACTGTAACTTACGATATTTCCGAACTTGATGAGCTGGTTTTGGCCTACGCCACAACTATTCATAAATCCCAAGGCAGTGAATTTCCGTATGTCGTAATGCCGCTGATGATGAGCCATTACATGATGCTTCAACGGAATTTATTATACACGGGCGTAACCCGGGCCAAGAAGGGGCTAATCTTTGTCGGCGAGAAGAAAGCGATTTACATCGCAGTCAAGAATAACAAGATCGTTGAACGGAACACGAGACTGACTGAGAGGCTGAAGTCAAAAATTTAATATAGAAAGGGAGCTTAATGAAGTATGAAGAACAATAAAATTGATACTTCAAATGCTCTTGAAGCATTCCGCGAGTACACGGCGAATTTTGATAAAAATGATATTAACATACTTCTTAAAATTGTTCATACGCAAAGAGTGAAAACTATTACGGCAAAAATCTGGATAGGGCTGCCTGAACCCGTGAGAGAAATTATTGATTCTGAATTTTTCGCTCTTCTCGGTCTGCTCCACGATATTGGCAGGTTTGAACAAATCAAGAAGTATGGGACACTTGTTGACGTAGAATCCGTAGATCACGCTGAACTTGGAGCGGATATTCTGTTCAAGGACGGGCTGATAAAAAAATTTGTCCCTGATTTAGGAAGATTTTGGCAGATCGCTGAAACTGCAATCCGTTTACATAATAAGCTGAGACTTCCGGATAATCTTGATCCTGAAACAGAACTTTACACAAAAGCTCTGAGAGATGCTGCTAAGGTTGACATTTTTCAAGTACTAACAGAGCCGCCGTTTGAAGCCAGGTACACCGATAAGGCATTAAATGGACTGCTAGTTAAAGAACATAGATGCGTCCCAAGGTTAGTGCAGTTCAATGAACTTGAGACATTAATTTCTCAGTGTTGCATGGCCTTTGAGCTGGAATTTGATATGAGCAGAGCTATTGTTGCCAGGGAAGGTTTCTTGGCGAAGTTGCTGAATAAAGATTTCGAAGAACTTGCTGTAGTCAAGAGCGAAATTGCTAAGGCATGGGGGACTCCCAGAATATTCGATAAGGGTGTAGACTGTTTCGCCGAGTTTAAGGCTCTTGGGATTGTATCATGGAGTTAAATGATGTTAAGCTAAAAATGAAGAATGTCACTGTGTTACCATTATATATATTACTTTTCTGGCCATGATTATTTTGATGATTATTTAAGAAAGAAGCGACTGCTGATGTTAGAAATGTTGAGATTCGGACAACATGTATCACATGATGCACATTGAAGAGCCTCCGCAGCCTTGCCCGTTTTGTGATAACGATGATATTCAATACGATGAAGGTCTCCTCAGCCCTTCCGGCCATGAAATGTGGCTCTGGCTTTTCTGTTCATATTGCGGAGCAGAGGGCGGCTCGGCTTTGTCAGAGGAAGAAGCTCTTGAGAACTGGATCATGCGCGCTAATGTGCATGTTGATATGCGTGCTTATGACGAAAATTGCCCGTTCTGTGACGGAATGAATATCAAGTTACAGCATCAGGAAACACAGTTTTGGTACGAATGTGCCGACTGCGGAGCAAAAGCCGGTGTTGGGGGTAATGAACAAGAAGCCCGAGAAAATTGGAATATTAGGCGATAAGGTTTTTTGATTCACAATGAAGGCACGTCAGAATGAGATAAGTGTCTCTGTGTAAACGCAAAAATTTCTAAATTTTAATTCCCAGAAGAATTTAACATAGTAGGCGCAGAGTGCCTTTGAAGAAATTTTCAGGAAACCATATTCTCAATCGACGAGGTAATATTATTCTATTCTCTTTTATTCGCTCTTATTTTCCTTTTCATAATAAGGAACAATGTAAACGTTATTATGAGTGCTAGGGATATTAACACTTAGGAAATCCATATTTTTGCGTTCAGAATTATTGTTTCTCCAGAGTGCAATAAATTCTGAAGCATCCGGTGTTTCCTCTTCAGTAAATATTACTGTGTCTATTCCACAGTAGTACATATCGCCTTCTTCATCACTTCTGCTGCAAAGGAGGGTTATCTTCTGAAACTCGTAGTTTTGAGTTTCAAGTTCTCCAGTTTCTTTGTATGTTCTGATTAAAGCACCTTTTGAACTTTCAATTCTCATGTTGTTTAGAGGTATTTTTGAGAGAACGTTGTTTATACTTGCGATGGTGTTTTTTTGCTCTTCTCTAGGAAAATCAAATGCTATTTTAAATTGCATGTTATCCTCACTTTCTGTCCTAATAAAAACTAGACGCATAACCCAAAACACGCAACATTACAGCATTGCATAATCGAATTTTTAATTTTTATCACCGTGATTTTATTGCATCAAATATGTAATATAATGTACTACAAAATGTTCAAAGCAAAACTTCCAACGGTGGAAATTACCCGTTCTGTGACGGAGACAACATAAAACTACAGCATCAAGGGACACAATATTGGTATGAATGTGCCGACTGCGGAGAAAAAGCCGGCATTGAGGATAACGAAAAAGAAGCCCGAGAAAATTGGAATATTAGGAGATATGACAGTTATGGACACTAGACCAAGGTCATTATAGTTCCTGAAGTTCTGCGCTCATTCTGTCTTCATTCTGTGGGGACGAAGACTATAAAAAGCCTTCTTACGTTATAATAGCAACAAGACAAAGCAACAAGGCAACGTAAAATGAGAATTTGAAAAGAAAACTGAGGGTGTGTAAACATAAGACGAAGATGACAGCGAAGGCTGCTATGGTGACGACAGCGACTACGATGACGACGAATACACAGAGAATTTTGCCGCAGAGACAGCCCCGGACAAGAAGAGAAAGAAGGCCAAGCACAAGGCTCAGAAACAAGCACAGAAAAACAATCGGAGGAAGAAATGAAATGATGAAAATTTTAATCGCATCGGATATTCATGGTTCAGAATTACACTGTAGCAAACTCGTCAAGGCGTGGTACCAGGAACGAGCAGAGACTATGTTACTACTCGGCGATATTCTGGACGGAAATAAAGAAGTAGCGGCCATGTTAAACGACCTGAGCAGAGAAAAAACTATTCTCTGTGTTCGGGGTAACTGTGATTATCCTGAAGATCAGGCGATGCTGGACTTCTCAATTATGGCCGAATATTGTTTATTGTTCGTACAAGACAAACTCATATTTGCAACTCATGGACACAGGTCAATTCCCAATCTTTCATCAGGCAGTATACTGCTTCACGGGCATACACACGCTCCGGCTTGGGCAAAGACTAAGGCAGGCTATTTCGACTTATGCCCAGGCTCAGTCTCACAGCCAAGACGGAACAGTCTGCGCAGTTATGTGATTTTGAACTATGAGGGTTTCGTTTGGAAAGACCTAGAAGGACGGACATATCACACTTTTGCATTGACACCGCAATGCAACATCGAATAATAATCCATGTTGACATGGATTATTTCTACGCATCAGTAGAAGCCCACGACAACCCTGCTCTGCGAAATAAGCCGCTAATCATCGGCTCTCTGCCGACCGAACGTGGAGTCGTGTCAACATGCTCCTACGAGGCGCGGAAATTCGGCGTGCGGTCGGCTATGAACATTAAAGATGCGTACCGTCTGTGTCAGCAAGGCATCTTCATGCATCCGAACTACGAGAAATACAAAGCTGTGTCCGACCAGCTTCATAAAATTTGGGGCAGCTACACGTACACGGTCGAATATATGTCGCTTGATGAGGGATATCTGGATTTGACTGAAACTCTGGCTTCATTGCCACCATCGCCGTCTTCGCCGTCTTCCATGCCCACACGGTCAGAACAAATCATTGCCGCCCGGCAAATCGCTCAAGAGATAAAGACAAGAACGATGTCTGAACTCGGCCTGACATGCTCAGTTGGTCTCGGCTATTCCATGACTTCGGCCAAGTTGGCAAGTGAAGAGAAAAAGCCTGATGGGTATTTCGAGATTTTGAGTCCAGAGACATTCGTCAGCTTAATCATTAACCGCGATGTTAGCGTCCTCTACGGAGTCGGAAAGCAGACGGCCATGAAGCTGAAATCCGAAGGCATTAACACAGTTGGGGATATCCGAAATAACCGGGCCAGGGTTCTCCACATGCTAGGAGGCAAAATCGGCAGATATGTGACTGACTTGGCTTTCGGCATTGATGACAGGCTGGTAACTCCTTACGACGAAGCTGACGCGAAGTCAATCGCTCGTGAAGTTACATTCCAGCATGATACACAGAATTTCATGTTTCTTAAAGATGTGCTGATGTTGCTGGCCGTGTCCTTGGAAGCACGGTTACAACGTCTTGGCTTCTATGCGAGAACCGTAACTCTGAAATTAACGTTTTATAATATGAAAAGTATCAGACGATCTTGCAGTG
>CALAUZ010000082.1 GCA_937892105.1 uncultured Fretibacterium sp.
AGTTAAGGAAGTCTAGAGCGTCTGACATTGCTTTAATGATATTATTTTCCGGCTCAATGCCTCTATGAATGATTTTGCCAGACGGAGAAAGAATATCAACAGCTTCTTTTCTGAATAGAACGCCGTCTAGTTTGTTGCGCGGGTTTTCATGTTTTGCGTCATCATGAGCGAACTCATCATAAAAGGCTCTGACATCTTCACAAGTTTTGAACAACGGCGGGTTGCCGGAGATAAGCAGGTCATATTTTTTGACGATGCTGGAGAAATGGTTTTTTGTGTTCCCCTCTAGAACATCCTGAAGCTCTCTGCGAGTACTGTGTATGCCTTCAATAGAGCTTGTAGAACGGACTTCATCAACAAGGGATGCCAAATAGAACTGGTGCAGGACAATAGGCGGTATGTTGTTAAGTATGCTTTTGAAGTCAGCGAATAGGGAGAGAATATTCTCCAAGAGCAAGGCTATATCCTGATTGTAATAGAAGAAAGCTTGAAATGAATTATTGCGCCCGAACTGCTTAATCTGTAGTGGAAGGTGAACAGATGAGGGCGAAGAGAAGCATTGAAGGTAAGTAGCTTTGTGAAGTTTCGGATTGGAGTAAAAGATTTTGACTAAACTGTCTTGCATGTGGAAGTCTCCTTTTTGTAAGTGTCAGAAACCGTAAAATTTGACAGGTTAATGAGTGAATGAGCTGGATATTATCAGGAAGGGAGATTTTTGACAAGCGTATGAAGACAGGTTAAGACTGAGTATATGGAATGTTTTTCTTTTTTGGAGCGTATTAGAATTTCATTCCAAGTGAGAGCTTCTCATTCTTTAAGTCTGGGCATAATAATCTGCATGAATTGTTCTGCGCTGTTGCCGGGCAAATCATCTGAGCAGACATTGAATGAGCCTTTTACGGCATCGTATAGCTCCCTGCAAACCGGCTCATTAGCCCAAGCTCTAAACTCTTCTGGGAACAGTTCTTCATCGTCCCAAACTAAGCTCCAAGCCTGAGAGTAATAGACGAGTTTCTGTAACTTCATGGCCGACATAGCTCCGCAATTCCTGAGTATATATTCAGCGACCTCAAAAACGCTTGCCACATAAATCACCGTCCTTTAGTTGTAAGTGTACGCTTTAAGTGTGAAAAAATAATCAGTAACAGGGCATGAAAGAACATCCCCCCAAGCCGTAAAAACCTGACGGACTGCCAAGAGTTACCTCAAAAACTTTCCCGCAATAGAGCGGAAGTATTTATCAGCTCTTTCAACATATTTTCTATCTTCAGAAGTAAGCTGCCTCATCAGCGTTCTGTGAGTAAATGAATAAGTTTCTAAACTCGTGCCAATCATTACGCGGTTCACCAGTTAAGACTTTATACGGCCATGATAACCCGAACGACTGAGCAATATATTTCAGGTTATCTCTTATTGGGCGCGGGCGGGTAATATTCGGTTAAATAGCTGTATTATTTTTGTCCGCGAGTAATCGAGGAGGAAGAAATCATTTCTCCTAACTCTTTCAGCGGCAGTCTTCAGCCCTAACTCATTAACCAGAGCAGCCAATTCTTTGCGAATTTTCTCGTTAATGGAGTATTCGCGGTTTATGATAGAATAAGCTAGCGTAATTTATCTCACTGCCTATAGAGGCTCAGAGACTTCTTGCGCATTACATTAAACGGGAGGCAAAGAGCTGTGAAGAACAAAATCACGGTAACCAAAGCCAACGACATGATTACGTTCTATCTTCACGTAGGCAAGCGGCGTTTTTTCCTCTTCGTTCAGAAATACAGCAAGGGAGTATATGATTTCTTTGCGGGAGGAAGGTCGGAGGATGAAATACGGAATTTCCGAATGTGGAACAGAAATCCTCGGCTCGACAAAACAATAACGAAAATCCCTCTATACACAAAATACGTTCTCCGCTGGGAACAATAGCAGGGAGATAACAGAAACAGGATGACCCACAAAAGGCCGTCCTGTTTTTTTGTGTCATATCAGAGTCGCAACAGCCTGCGCTAATTTCTTCAGGTCATCGCACCTTGCTGTGTTCACGCACAAATCATAGTTTGCTCTTCCGCCCCATTCCTGACCCGTGTA
>CALAUZ010000083.1 GCA_937892105.1 uncultured Fretibacterium sp.
TCAAGTCGTCTAAGGATCACTCGGTATGCGCCTTTATGCCTCACAGGTGCTACTCCATCGCTGATGACGACAAGATTCTTCACAAGCTCTCGTTTCCCTTCTGCTACGTCTTTCAATACGAGGGTACACAGGGCATTCATCACTGCTTCAGGGAAATTCATGGAGGCTGGAGCAGGACTTACACCAACAGCCAGCTCATTGATAAACGAATACAGGAAGTAGCGTACTTCGCTATGGCTGGCTAACTTTAAGGGGGTGATACCTAACACACAATCACGCATGTAACTATCCAACGTACTTTTGCACAACTGAAAGGAGATTACTATGAAGAAGTACGATTTATGCGTCAGAATAAGCTACACGGACAAGAACGGAGACACAAAGACTTCTTGGGAGAATGTCGGCGTTATGATGGAGAACGGAAACGGCCCGTACCTGCTCATTAAGCCATGGGTCAACTTTGCTGGCTTTCCTCGTGATGAGGGCAGAAGTCATCTCATCGTCTCATTATTCGAGTACAAGGAGAACGAACAGAGAAGCAATCGGAACAGTGAGAGAGAAGATTTCAGCGCAGATACCCAGGATTACAACCCTGACAAAATTCCGTTCTAGCATGAAGTTCAAGGTTGCAATCATACGCACTGAGACGCAGAGCTTCATCGTTGAAGCAAAGAATAGCACAGAGGCCGTCGAGATGATTTCTGACGCGTGGGATAACGGAGATATTGAGCTTGATAATCCTGACACAAGCGATACTGATTTCTCCCTTATCGGACGTGCTGATGAGAAAGCGAAGGCCACGTTATGAGTGAGAGTATTACACCTTGTCGGCTTTGTGGCTCTCAGGGGCTAATTATCGTCAAGCACAATCGACTCTGTTCGCCTGTGTTCTCGAACTACTCTGTCGCTTGTTCCTTCTGTGGGGCTGAGAGTGGAACTTACTTCTAACCTCACGAAGCTATTGATGACTGGAATAACATGAATAATGAGGTGAAGCACTATGCGTGAGGTTTCTCGCGAATACTCTGTGTATGTCGGGAGCAACGATAACTACATTGCAAAGGCTCAGACTTTATCACGAGATAATGCTCTCAGTGTTGCTCACGCTCTCTCCGTCCAGTTCCCCAACTTCCCTATCACTATTGAGGAATGGAAGTTCGTTTTCTCCTCTGAGTTCCTCGAGAGCGGGTTGTTCAAGGGCGAAGTCATCAACTTTCCGGCAATCAATAGAAAGGAGGCCGCTTAATGCTTCATCATCGCACTCATCTCTACCGCAGGTTCTACGACTACTATCTTGCTCACCTGCGTTCTCGTTACTTCTCTCATCTTCGTCGCTACAGGGAGTTCTATATCAACCTCTACAACTACCTCACATACAACGATGTAGATTAGCCTTGCACACCTTAAAGGAGGTGATGGCTCTACAACTTGCGCTCGTTACTAGACTGTGTACCTTACAGTCTCCAAATATTGCCGGGTGTTCGCTCACTCGGCTTTTGTATTATAGGAGGTTTCACTATGGAATGCAACAAAGTTTTACGCGCCTCTCGCATTGGCTCTCTGTGTGATCGTGCCATCTTCTACTCCGTCAATGGCACTGAGGAAATCACTTCAGAGAAGTCACAGAGAATTTTTGAGGTCGGCAGAGTTCTTGAACCCGTCATCGTCAACTGGTTACGCAATGACGGCTGGAATGTCAGACGCAATCTGTTCATCGACTCCAACGAAGGTATGAGCCTCAGCATATCAGTGGATGGCGGCTCTATCGAAGCTCACCCGGACTGTGTCATCTCTCGTGAGGATTCCGGTCTCATTCTCGCTGACATCAAGACTATGAATGACCGCTCGTTCAGGTCTCTCAAACGTGATGGAACGGCCAAGTCTCATCCTCAGTACGCTGACCAGCTTACTATCTACGCTCAGGCTCTCAGAGTACGCGGATATGAGATTAACAAGCTCGCTATTGTCGCTCTCAACAAGAACAACTGCGAGGGCTACATCGACTTCTTCCAGTTTGAGCAGGAAAGATTCGAGGCTCTCAAGGAACGTGCTGAGAGAATTTTCGCTTGTGATGAGGCTCCTGAACAGGGCAACAGATTTCAGGGCTGGTACTGCTCCTACTGCGGTTACTCTCATCTTTGCGAACTGGCAAATAAGGATACTGCTGTAGGTTCGGAGAGCGTCTCTGCTACTGACAATCAGGAGGTCATTGACGCTGTAGAACTCCTCAGTGAAAGCAGAGATATGGAGAAAGCTGCTAAAGAACTCTCCGATGAGGCTAAAGCTGTTCTTGATAAGCTCATCAGACAGCAGGGCATTCAGTCTGTACGGTGCGGGAATCTTATCCTAGTTCTCAATGAGATTAAGAGTTCTCGTCTCGACACCACTGCGCTCAAGAAGGCTCACCCCGAGCTGGTCAGTGAGTTCATGAGGCAGTCTTCCTCTGTCAGGTACGATTTGAAGGAGGTCGCTTAACATGTCTGTCTTCAGGAAAGCTGAACGGCGCAAGGCAAAGCTCAGACTCGCCATCACTGGCCCTGCAGGGAGTGGGAAAACTTACGGCACTTTGCTCATCGCTCAGGGTCTCGGCGGACGTATCGCTATGATTGACACGGAGAACGGCTCAGGCGATTTGTACTCTGCTGTTTGCGACTACGACATCTTGAACATCAACGCCCCTTTTGACCCTCGCAAGTACATTCAGGCCATTCATGACGCTGAGTGTGAAGGATACGACGTGCTCATCATCGACAGTCTCTCGCACTGCTGGATTTCGGAAGGCGGACTGCTTGACATCAAAGAACAGTTAGCTTCCAGTGGCAAGTATAACTCCTTCAGTGCTTGGTCGAAGGTTACTCCGCTACAGAATAAGCTCATCGAAGCCATGCTAACATCCAAGTGCCACATCATCGCTACCATGAGAAGCAGAACTGATTATGTGCAGGTTGTCAACGATAAGGGGCGCACTGAGATACGCAAGGTCGGATTAGCTCCGGTTCAGCGTGATGGCATGGATTATGAGTTCTCTCTCGTCTTCGACCTCAATAATGAACATACCGTTACTGTCAGCAAGGATAGAACTTCTCTGTTTGACGGCCAGAGCTTCACTCTCTCTACTGAGATCGGCACAAAGCTCCTTGAGTGGCTCAATTCTGGCAAGGATATTCCTGACGCAAAAGAACTAAACGAGCGCAAACAGTGTATCTATCGGGAGTATCTCGCTCTCTTCAACGGGAACGCTCAGGAGGCTCAGAGTGCTATTCTCGAGGTTACTCAGGGAAGAGGCTCTAAAGAGTGGACGCTTGATGACATCAATGCTCTTCAGGATGACTTAGACGCTCACAAGGCTTCTGAGGAACTCCCGCAGGCTGTCAATCTTTAATTAGGTCGTTCGGAGAGGTCTACTCTTACTTCTCCTCTCCGCTTTTCTTGTTCAGGAGGTTTTCATGAACAATCACAAATTCGCTCTCATTTGGAATAACGGTAAGGTCTGCACGGGGGAAGATTGGGCTATCGCTAAGCACTTCCTCAAAGTCAAGAATTTGCATCTCGGCATCATTCGCGTTAATGGGCAGCTCTTCTACTCCACCAAGAGCAACCGTTCCAGCTCGTGGCAGACTAAAGGCTCTATTCTCGACACGGGCAACAGAGAGTTAAACAGAAAGGCCGCTTTATCCCACTTCTTCTTCCACTTCATTCTTCCGAAGCAGATCGGCTTTCATATCATCGCTCTCTAATTTGCTACTTTCAGGCTACTTTTCCTGAAGGTTCTTTTTCTCAGCCGGATAGATGACGATCCCTATTCGGCTACTTTCTCTCGGAGGTATATACCATGTCTAAATCTAAACTCTCAACAACCAACAACGAAGCAACCAATGCTCAGAGCGCAAAGGTAACTCAAGAGAAACAGGCTTCAAAGTCTAAGGTTCTCTCTCGTCCTGAAGACTATTCTCCTGCTAGCTCCATTTACAAGGCGTACTCTCACGGCTTCTTCCCAGTTGCTCACAAGATACTCTTCAATTCTATCTGCAAGGCTTTAGACGGCAAGAACGAAGGCAATGTTGATTTTCAGTCCGTCCTTGATGACGCTCACATGCACAGGGCTAGTGCCTTGCAAATCATTAAGCATATGGTCAACTGGAACATTCTACAAGTCTCCTTCAACTCCTCTCAAGCCATCGGTGAGAAGCGTAAATCTTGGGCTTTCTTCAAGATTATTCGCAACCCGGAAGTTCAAGAACAGTTGCCCAAAAGCGCATAACTTTTCTGATACTCTGCTCCTGAGCGGTTATCATTTTCGCTTTATTCAATCGCTCATTCCTGAGACCGACGCTCTAGGTCATGCGCTCAAGTTCTATCCTCAGACGGAGTATAAAGGACATAAAGCACTACATCGTTTCGGTCTTGGTCCTTTCTGCCGCTTCTACATTACTCCTCTTGATGTCTCTGGGGTCTATCTTCTCGTCTCTGATGATGAGATACTCTACATTGGCGAGACTTGTAACCTCAATCACCGCTTCAACAACAGGCTCTACGGCAGTTATGGCTTCATCACTCCAGCGGCTTGTTATCAGGGCGGCCAGTCTACTAACTGCAAGATTAATATGCTCGTTCTTCAGCAGTTCGAGATGAAACAGCCTCTCATGCTCTACTTCTTGCAGACTAAGGAGCATAAACACATCGAACGGAAGCTGTTACATCTCTACAAAACTCCGTTCAATTCTAAGGTTTAATAACCTTTAGGCAGGGACTTTCCTCTGCCTATTATTTCTTCACTGACTAAGTGCTTTTTCTTCTTTCATACGTCATAATTATTTATATATTTATTTCTTGAAAGGAGCTATTTCTTATGCACGATACCGCTATCACCCTCGAAGGTCTTAAAAAACTTGCTGAAACTGAAAAATTTTACGCCTCTCTCATCAAGAGTGCTGTTGAGCGTCTTACTCTGCTTTCTGATAAATGGCATTCTATGATTTCAGCCGATCAAAATTCCGAAAACATATCTGAACACGAAGTAGACAAAATCATCAATACTCTTAAAGAACTTATTAACGCTCAAAAAAGTGCTGATAACATCATCAAAGAGTACCACAACGCACAAGTCTCCGTTACTGAAAGCATCAAGTCTGACATTATGCAAGCAACCTCACTCAATCCTGATAACATTGTAAGCAGAATCAAAGATGAAGCTATCAATGCTAAAAGTTCACCAGATCTTTCACACTTGCCCTCCGAAGCCCTTGATAGTGAGATCAGCTCCATCATTCATATCTTGTTCTCTACTACTCTCCCCGCTACTAACCTATACCCAACAGAAGCTCAAGATAACCTCAATGCTATTGATACTCTCATCGAACAGAAGAAGAAAGAGATTATGCAATGGCTTCTAGCTCTAGGGCAAAAAGGTGAGCAGATTATAAATGCTACCACTACAAGAGCAAGCTCTTATACTTTCGGCACTACTAAAGTTGAAGGTCTCGCTTTCGACCCTGTCAAAAATCCAGCTATCTACAGCGCACTCGTACCTGTCAGAATTGATGTTAGCAGAAGAAAATCACAAAGAAAGAAGATTGAAACTCTCTTCTATATCGACTTTAAGGAACTTAAGCAAAGAGGCGTTTCCATTGATTATGAATACCTCCTTACTCCTTATGACAGAGAAATTCACAATGCTGTTGCTACTCTCGCTAGTGCTGGCAATGAATATATCAACCCTAGCATGATCTTTCAACTGCTTTCCGGCAATACTGGGTCTACAAATGACATGAGTCCGGAAACCAGAAAAAGTATTCTCAGAAGCATTGACATCATGATGGCTACTCTCGTTACCATCGATGCCTCTGCTGAAGTCAGCTCTCATATGATTACTAAAACCACTGGGATTTATAAAGGTGCTTTAATTCCTGCCGAAAGAGTCGAAATCATGGAGCTTAACGGACAGAAAGTTACTGACTGCATTCACCTGCTCAGAACTCCACCTCTGTACGATTATGCTCGTGATAAAAATCAGATCGGCTCCATCGATATCAAAATGCTCGATACTCCTCTCAGCAACACTAAAGAGAACATCGAACTCAAGGGTT
>CALAUZ010000084.1 GCA_937892105.1 uncultured Fretibacterium sp.
GCGGGATTTTTGGGGTCTCCGAGAGTAACATAGCCCAGTTTCAGCTCAGGGAAGACCTCGCCGTTGTGGAACGCAAAATCTTTTGCCGTCCACGTGTCGTCTTTGCGCATGTAGAAATCCTCAGCAAATGCAGGGACACACGCGCAGAACAGTATTGCGGTAACGAGTAGTAACGCCTTTAACTTCATGAATAACGCCTCCTGTTAATCTTAGAGAATAATGTTGTGGTATTTTACGTTATATGAAAGGTATCTTGCAAAGTAAATGTACGCAATAAAAAAAATCCCCCTGCCGTCTAAAGCAAGGGGACGTAAAATTCTGCCGTTATACTCTAGTTCTTGTCGCTGAACTCCGCGTCAACCGTATCGCTGTCGTTCCCTGACGCATTATTCGCTCCGGCATTAGGGTTTGCGCCTGCACCAGGATTAGGCCCGGCGTTCTGGTAGAGTCTCTGCCCAAACTCCTGCATTGTCCTCATGAGATCGTCTTTGCCCGACTTCATTCCAGCCTCATCGTTGCCGTCAATGGCCTTCTTCAGCGCATCAATCTTCGAGTTCACTCGGCCTTTCTCCTCAGGTGTCATCTTGTCGCCCAAATCACGCATAAGTTTCTCGGCCTGGAACACCGCACCGTCTGCCTCATTGCGCGCCTCTGCACTGGCTCTCTTCTTCTCGTCATCTGCTGCGTGGTCTTCTGCGTCCCTCTTCATGCGCTCTATATCGTCCTTGCTGAGGTTCGATGACTGTATCGTAATCTTCTGCTCTTTGCCTGTGCCCTTGTCTTTCGCCGAAACGTTCAATATTCCGTTGGTGTCAATGTTGAACGTTACCTCAATCTGCGGAATTCCTCTCGGTGCAGGTGCTATTCCGTCAAGAGTGAACTGTCCAAGCTTTACATTGTCGCTGGCCATTGGACGCTCACCCTGAAACACCGCTATCTCAACTTGCGGCTGATTGTCCGCCGCTGTCGTGAATACCTGGCTTGCCTGTGCGGGAATTGCCGTGTTGCGCTCAATCATCTTCGTCATAACTCCACCGAGTGTCTCAATTCCCAAAGTCAGCGGCGTAACGTCAACGAGAACTATATCTTTGTGGTCGCCTTTGAGGATTGCGCCCTGAATTGCCGCACCTGCCGCGACGCATTCATCAGGGTTAATGCCCTTTGTGGGTTCTTTGCCGAGAAGGTCAACAATCTTCTTCTGTACCATAGGCATACGGGTTGAACCGCCAACAAGCAATATCTTGTCCACTTCTGACGCGCTTAGGCCGGAATCCTGTAATGCCCTCTGTGTCGGCTTGATTGTACGGTCAAGAAGGTCTGCCGTCATCTCCTCAAACTTAGCCCTCGTCAGCTTCATTTCGAGGTGTTTTGGGCCAGTCTGGTTAGCCGTGATGAAGGGAAGCGATATTGTCGTCTCTGTCATGTTTGAGAGTTCGATTTTTGCCTTTTCCGCAGCCTCACGCAGCCTCTGCATGGCCATGCTGTCGTTTCTGAGGTCGATACCTTCTGCCTTTTTGAAACCATCAGTCATCCATTCAACTATCCTGTTGTCCCAGTCATCACCGCCGAGCCTGTTGTCGCCAGCAGTCGCAAGAACCTCGAACACTCCCTCGCCTACATCAAGGATTGAGACATCGAACGTTCCGCCGCCCAAGTCGAAGACGAGTATCTTATGTTCGTCCTTCTTGTTCTCACCGTAAGCAAGACATGCCGCAGTAGGTTCGTTGATTATGCGGAGAACTTCAAGCCCTGCGATCGTTCCAGCGTCCTTAGTTGCCTGCCTCTGAGCGTCAGTGAAGTATGCGGGAACAGTGATTACTGCCTGAGTTACTGTCTCACCGAGATAATCTTCAGCGTCTCTCTTGAGCTTCTGAAGTATCATTGCCGAAATTTCCTGCGGGGTATATTTCTTTCCGTCTATATTTACGCGGTAATCGGTACCCATTTCGCGTTTTATCGACATAATAGTCCTGTCAGCGTTGACGATTGCCTGACGTTTTGCGAGCTGTCCGACTAACCTTTCGCCGTCCTTCGTGAATGCTACAACTGAAGGTGTCGTCCTTGCGCCCTCATTGTTGGGGATTATAGTGGTCTGGTCGCCTTCCTGTACTGCTATACATGAATTTGTCGTTCCTAAATCTATTCCAACTACTTTTGCCATAATGTTAATATCTCCTTTTATGCTTGTAATTTATATTTTCCCTACTGTTACTTTTGCCGGCCTCAGAACTCTTTCACTTGTCCTGTACCCCTTGAGAATTTCCCTGATAATCTTTCCGTCAAGTTCGGGGTCTTCAACCTTCTCTGTTCCTGACGCGTCATGAAGTGATGGGTCAAAACTCTCTCCTTCAGACTTTATTATGCTGACTCCCAGATTATCCAGAACTCCTACAAACTGTCTCTGAACCATCTCAACTCCCTTCAGAATACTCTTTGCGTCCTCCGAATTTGTTGCTTCGAGTGCTCTGTCGAGGTTATCAAGAACTGGGAGAATTGCGGTTATCACTTCTTCCTGCGAACGTTTGCGGGTTTCCTGACGTTCCTTTATTGTTCGCTGTCGGAAGTTGTAGAAGTCTGCCCTCACAACTGATAAATCGTGCTTCAGCTCCTCAATTTTCTTCTGCTGTTCGTCTTCTTCAGATACTATTTCAGGTTCCTGCGCTTCTTCATCTTCTGTATTCTCTGTCTTATTCTCATCATCATTCATGGTGTTCACCCCCTTGCTGTGATTTTGCGTCCTCGTCAAGTGCGTCTGCAACGCTTTCAAGTACACTGATGGATTTTTCGTAATCCATTCTCAGCGGCCCTATTAACCCCAAAACTGCTTTCTGCTGCCGCGGCCTTGCGGGGATTAAAATCATTGCGTTGTCCTCCATGCCTTCGGTTTCGTTCTCCTCGCCCAATGAGATTTTGAGGGCTTTGCTTTCCCTGCACTTCTCTATCATTCTGGCTAAAGGCTTCTCCTGTTCCAGAAGGTTTAATACTGCCTGAATGCGCGATAACGTCTGGAAGTGAGGAAGTCCGAGAATTTGCCTTGCTCCCGAACTGTAGAACTTGTAATTTTGCTCGGTGAGGAACTTGTCCAGTTCTCTTATTGCGTCCCTGCAAGAGGCTTCAGCGTCTTCAAGCCCTGCCAGGACATACTGGTATAACATCTCGCGCACTTCGCTCCATGAGTGTCCGCCTGCAACGGTGTTAATCCTTCTGCTAAGTTCCTCAAGTGTTCCCGTGTCAATCTCATATGGAAGTGTGAACTGGGAATGATGAACAAGCCCGCCTTTGAGAACGATTAATGCCAGAACGTTGTTACCGCCCATGAGAATGAGGTCTATGTGCTGAATTTCCGCGTCCTCAAGCGAAGGTACGGCGGCAACGGCAACGCAGTTAGTCAGTCTTGCCATGAGGTGAGTTACGTGAGTGAGCAGGTCTTCTATTCCGCTTCTGCTTCCGAGTATCTCGCGCCTTATGTCCTCAGTGTGAAGGTGATGTCTTGCCCTTGATGTTACGGAGTCAACGTATACCCTGTAGGCTCTTGCTGTGGGAAGTCTTCCAGATGATGAGTGGGGCTGATAGAAGTATCCCAGTTCCTCAAGGTCGGCCATCTCATTGCGTATTGTTGCGGGGCTTAACCCTCTGATGTATTTCTTCACGATTGTGCGCGAACCGGCAGGCTCTCCTGTCTTTATGTACTCGTAGACAACCGCCAGAATTATGCTTAACTGCCTCTCTGTCATTATTACTCACCTCCTGTTATGTTTTTAGCACTCACATATAACGAGTGCCATTAGAATTTTAACGCGGATAAGATTAGCAGAGTGTCCCAGAAATGTCAACAATGAGTGTAAATTTTTGCATGACACATATATTCATATGTTACATGAGTGCTCATATTCCAGAAACTTTCTTCTTGCAATGTCCGTTTCTGGAGTTTTTCACAGCCCGGCCAGAAAGAGCATCGTCAAAATGGGAATCAATCTCAGCATTGAGGATACATTAGAAGATATCCTTGTTCAACTGAGTAACTGAATTATGGGCAGGCAAAAGGTAATCTTAGGGGTGTTTTGCCCAGCACAAAAAATACCCCGCTGAATCTTTATGACTCAGACAGGGTAATTTCTTCACTGTATTATGTTTTACGCCGATTTCTCCATAACCTGAACTTTCTCGCCCATCTTTATGACTTTCGCAGGACATACTTTAGCGCATATACCGCACTTCACGCATAGATCCTGATTGATTACGGCAAGATCATTTACCATAGTTATGGCCTTCTTCGGGCACTTCTTCTCGCATAACGTACAACCTATGCACCCAGCACTGCAAACACTCTTCACCGCCGGTCCTTTCCAGTGTGAATTGCACGCCACAATCACGTCCGCCGTAACAGGTACAAGCGTGAATATTCCTTTGGGGCAGTTCTCAACGCACGCACCGCAGCCAACGCACTTCGACACGTCAACCTTCGGCAGTCCGTCCTCACCCATCGAAAGCGCACCGAACTGGCACACACTTACGCACGTCCCAAGCCCAATGCAGCCGAACGGGCAGGAATTTGGAGAGCCTCCAGGAATTACTGACGCACTCTTGCAGTCTTTTATGCCGTCATATATCAACTGTCGGGGGGAAGCTTCACATGTTCCCTTGCACTTCAGAAACGCCCTCACAGGAACACTCGCTCCAGCCTCAACTCCCATTATTCCAGCGATAATCTCTGCAACCTTTGAGCCTCCTACACTGCACTTGTTTACTGGCGCACCGTCATTCACAACTCCAGAAGCATAACCATCACAGCCGGGATAACCGCAGCCGCCGCAATTTGCTCCCGGAAGTGCCGCACGTATCTTGCCTATGCGTTCGTCCTGGTGAACCCTGAAGACTATTGACGCAACCGCAAGCAATGCACCGAAAATACCGCCCATTATTCCCATTAACGCAAGGGGGGTAATCATTACATGTGCTATATCCATCTTCAGAGCCTCCCTCTATTTTATTATTCCAGTGAAGCCCATGAAGGCTATCGACATTAGTCCAGCAGTGATTAACGCCATCGGAAGTCCCTGCAAACTGTCTGGAATACCCTCGCTCCCCTCTATGCGTTCACGTATTCCGGCCATGAGTGATATTGCAAGAAGGAAGCCCAGCGATGAACCGAATGCGTTGACCAGTGATGCCGCAAGCCCGTATCCCTCGTTCATGTTCAGAACAGCAACTCCCAATACTGCACAGTTCGTTGTGATTAAGGGAAGGAATATTCCCAGCGACTTGTAGAGTACAGGGTTCAGCTTTTTCAAGGCAAGTTCTACAAACTGAACCAGTGCCGCAATCACAAGAATGAATGACAGCGTGTACAGGTACTCCAGATGAAGCGGAACAAGAAGATAGTTATACGTCAGCCACGTCATCAGAGACGCAAGCACTATTACGAATACGACAGCAGCTCCCATTCCCTGAGCAGTCTTCAGCTTTGAGCTTACTCCCATGAACGGGCAGCAGCCCAAAAACCTCGACAGCAGTATGTTATGTACGAATATTGAGCTGACAAACAGCAGGAATAATTCTGTGATAGTCATGTATTACTTCGCCTCCTCACAGGTTGACGCGCCTTTCTGGCAGAACTTCGCCATTATGCACGAACCGCAGCCCATTGGCCGAGCCTCAGCAGGAGTTGCGCCAAGCCCCTTCATTCTCGCAGCACGAGCCTGAATTGCCCTGAACGCTCCCATGCAGCACCCCAGCACGATAAATCCGCCAGGAGCAAGAACTACAAGAAGTGCAGGTTCAAAGCTCACGACAGGATTGCCGAACCATGTTCCAGCACCGAAAATCTCACGGATTGAACCCAAGAACATCAATGCTATCGTGAAACCCATTCCCATTCCAACACCGTCAAGCGCGGAAGCTATAACACCGTTCTTTGACGCGAAAGCCTCAGCCCTTGCAAGTATTATGCAGTTGACCACTATTAGAGGAATGAATATTCCCAGAGATTTGTTAAGTTCCGGCGCAAATCCCTTCATCAGGAACTCTATGACAGTAACAAAACCTGCTATTACCACTATGAATATAGGTATGCGGACTTCATCGGGTACCATCTTGCGGAGAAGTGATATTACAGCGTTCGAGGCGATTAACACGAACGTTGCGGCTATTCCCATTCCAAGACCGTTGGCAACGCTTGTCGTTACCGCGAGTGTCGGACAGAGACCTATACATTGCACGAACGTTGGATTTTCGGCAAGTATACCGTTAGTGATTATTCTGAATTTACTCTGGCTCAATTCTATTCAGCCCCCTTCAGATTCTTGCTCCAGTAATCAACAGCTCCGTTTACACCGCTGGTTACTGCATTTGATGTTATCGTTGCCCCTGATATTGCGGCTATCTCGTCAGGATTTGACGCTGCACCCTTCACGACTTTCAGAGGAAGTGATGACTTGTCGTTGAACTGCTCATAGAACTCAGGCTCTGTTGATTTCGCTCCAAGTCCGGGTGTCTCTGAATGGCTCAGAATGTTTATGGCCTTAACAGTTCCGTCCTTCGTTATTCCGACAACAAAGCCAACCTGTCCGCCGTAACCTTTTGAGCTTACCGAAACACACCACCCAACAACACCGCTTTCATCACTGGCTTTCACGACACCGGTAACGAAATCATCAGGCTTTAATTCTGTCTCATCGAAAGTTTTACCCGCAGGCATGACGAGACGGTACGCCTCATTACGCGCCGCTATCTCTGCCTGTAATATTGCCTTGCTCGTTATGTTCTCGACAAGTCCAAGTATAAGACCCGTAACCGCCGTAACCGCAAACAATGTTCCGCCGAGATGCAGAGCTTTCTTCATTGCGTCGGAAAAAGATACGCTGTCATTCACTGTCTCATTCACTGTTTCTGACATGGCTATTTGCCCCCCATTCTCTTGAAGAAATTGCTCTTTGGCGCACCCAGTGTTCTGGGTTCTGTGTAACGGTCAATAAGCGGTACTGCTATGTTCATGATTAAGATTGAGAACGAAACACCTTCAGGGTATCCGCCCCATGTCCTGATTAACGCCGTGAGAAGTCCGCAGCCAAACGCGTATATGAACTGTCCCTTCTCCGTCATCGGTGATGTCGTGTAGTCCGTAGCCATGAAGATAGCTCCCAGCAGAAGACCTCCCGTAAGTATCTCATGAACAGGGAACATTCCGCCGCCATGTCCAAAGAGTGCCGAGAGTATAGCTGTTGTGAGAATGTATGTCAGAGGTATGCGGGCAGAGATTACGCCCTCCCAGACGAGATACGCCCCGCCAAGTATGAGGAGTATTGCGCTTGTCTCGCCGATACAGCCTCCCATGTCGCCGGCTATGAGGTTCCAGAACGAGAGCTTTGCGGGCATCATTCCCGCTTTCATAGCGGCAAGAGGTGTTGCGCCTGAGACACCCTGAACAGTCCATGTAGTCATTGCTGTAGGCCATGAGATTAACATCATTGCGCGTGCAGCTAATGCAGGGTTGACGATGTTACAGCCGATACCGCCGTAGAACTGTTTGACGATGATTATTGCGAAGACGCTTCCTATTATGGCCATCGACAGAGGAATTGTGGGAGGAAGGTTATACGCAAGAAGAAGCCCCGTAACGACAGCAGAAAGATCGCCGGTAGTGTCCTTGCGGTGCATAATGAATTTCTGCCATACCCACTCGCTCAAGGCAGAGGCCGCAACACATGCCGCAATTACGAGCAGCGAACGGAAGCCCAGAAAGTATACCCCCATAATTCCTGCGGGAAGAAGCGCAAGAATTACCATGCCCATAATTCTCTGGGTGGTGAACTCTGAATGTACATGAGGTGATGAAGATACTACAAGTTTCGTTGACATGATTATTTCGCCTCCTGTTTCGCTTTTGCCTGAGCCGCTGCTTTTCGTCTGGCGAGATTGGCGGCTGCTTTGCCTTCCTTGCATGTCTGTGTGAGGTGTCTTGAAGCCGGACATGAATACGAACAGCACCCGCATTCTATGCAGTTCATGCCGTTAAATGCCTCGAATGATCCGTAATCCCTTCTTCTCACGAACTGATCTAACTGTGTAGGGTTAAGGTGCATAGGGCAAGACTCTATACATTTTCCGCAACGTATACATGAGCTTTCATCGGCGATATAAGCGAGTTTTGATGTAAGTGCGAGAATGCCAGACGTTCCCTTCACTACCGGAACATCAACCGAACGCATTGCAAGACCCATCATCGGCCCGCCGGCAAGAACCTTCACAGGCTCATCTCTAAATCCACCGCAGGCATTAATGAGTTCGCGCACCGAAATTCCAAGAGGCACCTGCAAATTCTTCGGTTCAGATATGGCATCACCGGTTACGGAGATTACGCGTTCAGTTACGGGCATACCTTCCTCGATAGCCTTGCATATCTGCCATGTTGTTCGAGTGTTGAGGATTATGCACCCTACATCGGCTGGAAGTGCGGGAACTACGGGAATTTCCTGACCTGTTACCGACCATATCAGCATTTTCTCCGCGCCCTGCGGGTACTTGACTTTGTGCGGCATGACCTGAATGCGCGGGTTCTTGTTGTGCGCTGTCATTGTTGCGATGGCTTCAGGCTTGTTGTTCTCGATGGCGATAAATCCCTGAGCCTCCGGGAAAATCTCAAGAGCGTAACCCAGTCCGCGTATTATCTCGTCAGGGCTTTCAATCATGAGCCTGTTGTCGCAAGAAAGATACGGTTCACACTCTGCTGCATTGACGATAACCCATCGTATAACCCTGTCTTTTGGCGGGGATAACTTGACGTGAGTTGGGAAGCACGCTCCTCCCATTCCGACAATTCCCGCCGAACGTATCAACTTTACATACTCTGACGGTTCAGGCTTGTGGCCAAGTTCGTCCAGCAATGTCGGGGCAGGGGTATATTTCCCATTGCTCTCGATGACTATGCAGGTTTCAACGCTTCCTGAAACAGTCATTCTCTGAGCAATCTCTTTCACCGTCCCTGACACTGCGGAGAATATCGGGGCTGACACGAACGCTTCAGTGTCGGCGATTTTCTGCCCTGCAAGAACAGTATCTCCCTTTGCGACAACTGGCGAACATGGCGCGCCTATGTGCTGGGACAACGGGTAAACAAACTCGCACGAATCTTTAGGCCGTAAAATTTCTATGGCTTTGTGTTCCGTGAGAGTTTTGCCTTCAGGAGGATGGACTCCCCCTAAAAACGTAGGCAGGTTCATAGAGATAAACACTCCCCTCAATTTTTTGTGGAATGACTGTATTATAGCGTAACTGAAGCTGAATTTTGCGGATATGCTTATATATTATGCAATAACATTCATTGAGGAGGTATGTATGTATGTCATTGGGAGGTGTTGTGAATCTAATTGAGAGTGCTGCAATGTTTGCGGTTAATCCGGGGATGGGAACGGGCTTTGCGCTTTCAAAAACACTTATAGGGCTTATTCAAACCTCCTTCACTGAGGACATAAGCACTGCGCTGAAGAAAGACATAGCTGACTCTGAGCTTGAGACAGCAAAAAACGTTCTGGATTCCATTCACCTTGAGGCCGAGTCAAACATGAAAAACGGAATCAATAGAGCTGTCGCGCATTTGGAATCAGCCTTCAATCTTTACATTAAGGAAGGCGAGCTTGAAGCTTCATGTATATGCGCCTTGTATATTTCTCTTATGCACAAAACAATAGGCAATACAAATGAGGAGCTTCACAAAAGAATATGGCTCAGAGTGCCGCTGACTTCAATAGAGGCTATACACTTTGGCGATTATGGCTCATATGTGAAACGCATTTTTTCTGAGGATGTGTATAACGCAGTTCTCAGTGAAAGAAGCGAAGAGCGGATAAGAATAATTGACAGCAAAATTAAAGCCCTTGAAGTAACACGCCCGGGGTTGCAGCCTTTTTGGTTGGCTATGGGATATGCGATAATGGATTTGAAGGACGAAAAGCGGCTTATACAGGGCAGGCATAAACACAGCTTCTCCGAAAGACTGCGCTACATGTATTTGGGATAAAATTTTCTGTCTGATATAATTTCGCAATCCTAATACACACACTACAGGGGGTAATGCCATGTTCA
>CALAUZ010000085.1 GCA_937892105.1 uncultured Fretibacterium sp.
CCGAACAAGATAAAAAGACCCAAAATAGTAATAATAGCATGATACAAAATCTTAACTATGTCAAGGAACTTGGCTATCAGAGCAAAGATGCATTCGAATCCGGTGATTTGTCCAAGTTCGCCGAAATAATGAACACACACTGGCGTTATAAAAAGCAGCGTTCCACTAAAATGAGTAATCCTTTCATTGATGAAATGTATGAATATGCTCTCAAAAACGGAGCATTGGGCGGGAAGCTTATTGGTGCTGGTGGTGGTCTTTTATTGTTTTACACAATGAATAAAGTACGTTTGAGAGAAGCTATGAGTAAGACAAGTATGCTGGAAATCCGCTTTAGATTTGAACCAGAAGGTTCACGTATTATTCTGTGATGGTGATCTATAATGTCGATGATAGAGAAGAATAATCATTATAATAGCCAACACTGCCTTAAAGACCGTCAATGCTATCTTAGAACAAATATGCCTGCTATCAGCTCTTTTCAGTTCGTTGTTCTTATGGGCGGTATTGGAAGTAGATTGGGAGAAATCACGACTTTTGTTCCTAAAGCAATGCTACCAATACATCGGAAACCGTTTTTCTCGTATCAGCTCATGTTACTCATAATGGCTGGTTTTAGAAATTTTCTTTTCCTCGTGGGCTATAGAGCCGAGCAAGTAGAAGAATACTTCGGAGACGGAAGCAAATTCGGAGTTAAGATAGAATATAGTTACGATGGCGAAAAACAGCTCGGTACAGCAGGAGCTGTGGTTAAAGCGTATGATAAGTTAGATAATTCATTTTTACTAATGTATGGTGATACCCTGCTCGACGTAGACTATTTTGAGATAGTTTATAGATTTTGCTTGAGGAAGCAAAATGGCTATTTATCATTAATGACTGTTTATAAAAATAATGGGCAATTTGATACAAGCAACGTGCTTTTAGGGAGCTTCTGTGAAATCATTGAATACGACAAGAAGAATCCTAAAGAAACTATGCACTATATTGATTACGGAATTAGTGTGTTCGACAAAAAAATCTTTTCAACTCTCCCTTGTGATGAAGCCATTGACTTATCTGATATTCAAATGAAATTAATCACTGAAAAAAGATGTCAGCTTGCATTGTCAGAAAACGGTTCTATGAAATCGGAACTCCTGCATCACTCAATTCTTTCAGGGACTATATAGGAAAACGTTTCTTTCAACCCAATAAGGCTGTGTTTCTTGATAGAGACGGTGTGATTAATGAAATTGTTTTCAATGAGAATACAGAACAGCTTGACTCACCCCTGAGCGTCAAAGAATTTCGTTTTATCGATGGTGCGATTGAGGGGCTGAAAAAACTACGGAACAAAGGATACAAGATTTTCATTGTTACCAATCAGCCTGCGGCCGCTAAAGGCAAAGTCGCTTTAGCTACGTTATATGACGTAAATGGTAGTATGTTAGATGAGCTGGAGAAAAACGGCATTGAAGTTGATGCATTAAGCGTGTGTCCTCATCATCCTGTTGGAGCAGAAAGAACACAGGAACGTTTTTTAATCCAGAAATGTGATTGTAGAAAGCCCAAGACGGGAATGCTATTCGATATTCTGAAAAAGTACAATATCGATAAAACAGTATCGTTCATGATTGGCGATTCCTTCACAGATATTCTAGCAGGAAAACGTGTGGGCTTGAAAACTGCGTTTATTGGAGATTTTAAGTGTGATGTTTGTCAAATGCTTAATGAAGATAAACCAGAAATAATAGCTAAAAATTTGCTTGAACTATCTGAGAAACCGTGAGCAAGAAATTGCAAGTAAGAAAATGCAAACAGGGGGATTGTGAAATCGCTACGTTGCAAAGTGCACAAAATCACGAAATGTTAAATCGGAAGAAAAACAGGAGAAAAACATGGAAAATTATATCAATACTTATTTAGATTAGACGAAGTTAATTGCAGATTCCGTTGATCAGAACGAAATCTGGAAGATGATTAAAATTCTTGATGCTCTGAAGCGCATTAACGGTCGTTTATTCATTCTCGGTGTTGGAGGTAGCGCAGCCAACGCTTCCCATGCTGTGAATGATTTCCGAAAGATAGCGGGAATTGAAACCTATGTCCCTACGGATAATGTCTCGGAACTTACGGCCAGAATTAATAATGAAGGTTGGGATACGACCTTCGTTGAATGGTTGAAGACCTGTCATGTTACTAATAATGATGCCATCATGGTATTTTCTGTCGGTGGTGGTAACCAGACAACATCACTTAATATTGTCAAGGCTTTGGAGTATAGCAAGGCTGTAGGGGCTAAAGTTCTGTCTATCGTTTCAAGGACTGGCGGCTATTCTAAGAAAGTTTCTGACGCTTGTGTTTTAATTCCAGTTGTTGATGAAACAAGAATCACACCTCATGCTAAAGGCTGGCAAGGGATTATATGGCATTTAGTAGTAAATGCGGTCAATGCAATCAGTGCGACTGGGAAAACGGCGACTGCTTGTTAAAAGCTGAAGCCTGCTAAATTGTTGTCAAAAAATACATTTGATCTGTGGATCTGTGGAGGATAAGTTCATGAAACTTGAAGATTTGAAAATTGCTATTTATGCTGAAGGAGCGGATGTTCAAAGAATGCTTGATATAGCAAAGAAAAGTTACATTAAAGGCTTCACTACCAATCCCTCTTTAATGAAGAAGGCTGGTGTGAAGGACTATTTGACTTTTGCCAGAAAAGTTCTAGCCGAGATAAAGGAGTTGCCTGTCTCTTTTGAGGTTTTCAGCGATGATTTCGACGGAATGAGAAGAGAATTAAGAATACTGTCATCGTTAGGTAACAATGTATACGTTAAAATCCCTGTTACGAATAGTAAGGGAGAGCCAAGTTATGATCTGATTCACGCTTTATCAGAAGACGCTGGCATTAAAGTAAATGTTACAGCGGTCTTTACTTTCGACCAGATCAGAGCTGTGACAGATGCATTATCTGAGAGGACAAATAGCATTATTCCCGTCTTTGCGGGCAGAATCGCTGACGCTGGAGTGGATGCAAAGGGACACATGCAAAAGGCAAAAAGTATCTGTCAAGGTAAAGCGAGCATTCAACTTCTCTGGGCAAGTTGTCGCGAAGTTTACAACATAATCGAAGCAGAGAACTCTGGCGCAGACATAATAACAGTTACAAATGATCTTTTAAAGAAGGCAGAGAAGAATCTTGGGAAAGATTTAGAAGTGTTTTCGCTTGAAACTGTTAATATGTTCGTGGATGATTCAAAAGAACTTGGATTCAGTATTTCAAAATGAGATATTTGTGATGGATGAACTGATAAGTGTTATTATACCTGTTTATAATTCTGAAAGAACGTTAAAAAAATGTATAGAATCTGCTATTTCGCAAACATACAAAAATTTAGAAATTATCATTATTGAAAGTGATTCAACCGATAATTCGGCATACATTTGTGATTGCTTTGAAAAAAACTACACGAGAGTGAAAGTTATTCACCAGCCAGAAAAGAGAGGTTTGTCAAATGCCCGAAATGAAGGGATGAAATTCGCAAATGGAGAATTTCTCTGTTTTTTAGATAGCGATGATTGGATCGCAAATGATATTTATGAAATTTTGCATAAAGCCATTCTTGAAACGTCCTCCGATATAGCTTGTGGCAACGTGGTAAGAACTATCAGTGAGAATGTTGAAGATGTTACAGGACAATCATTTGAAATTATGAAGTATTCAAAACAAGATTATGCCAAAAAATTTTTTAGAATTAAGTCAAATGAAACTGTACATTATATTTGGAATAAAATGTATAAGAGAAGTGTTGCAAAAAAAATCCATTTCCCAGAAGGGTTGTTAGCAGAAGATGTGGAAGGTTTTTTTTTACGCATTGGCTAATTCAAAATCGATAGTTCATGTTCAATCAGAATGATTATTCGTTTAATGACATACAGTATCTGGTAAAAAGTATGCCTCTTACAGCACACAATAGCATAGGTTTTGAAGCTATGTGCAGGTATGTGAATGAGCATAATGGGAGGTGTTGGACAGGACAAGATGCAGATGCAATGTATGCATTAGGATACACAGGAGGAGCTTTTCGTGAAATATTATGTCGTTTTATGGTTTCAGACAATTACCTGCGCTCCTTAGATGATGTGAAAGGGATAAGTTTTGCGCGATGCGTAAGTAGCTTTTTTTCCATGATTAGCAATGCTAAAAGCCACATGGATATGCGCTCTCCCCACAATCTTAGCGAATTTCGTGATGCTTTCTTGCACATGTATGCTTCTGTTCCTCTGTTTCCGAAAAATAAAATTTTATCGGGTGATTTTACTGAGTTACAAAAGCATGCCTTTGACAACAAAACTGGATTATTTAAGTTGGGAAAAAAGGAAAAATTTACTGTAAAGGAAGCAAAACTCGCACTATACCTTGATAAGATGGGCTTTTATATAACGGGCAGAGATCATAGGATCATTACCTATGCTGGACATTTACAGCGTAAGACTGTGTATCCTTATTCATCTGCTATGATGTTTTTTATTTGTTCAGGGATAAAACGTGGAATCTCAGAAATAACAACGAATAAAAAATGGATAAGCGATTTAGTAAAATATTACATAGGAGATAAAGCTTTTAAGAAACTTTATTCTACGGAATTTTTTAGAAGCTACAAAGTGTTAGCTGCTTATGAAGCGGATATTTTAAACAAAACAGTTTTTGGAAAATCATTGAAACAAGAAACAGGTTATACAGGTAACAGCTTTCAAGAGGCATTAGCCCTTGCTTGGGAAAAAGAATTGTTAGCAGAGATAGGTATTGATTAAAATTCTATTAAAATTAAAAGTCTCTCTTTTAGCAGCGCAGACTTACAGCAAGTCGTACCGTTACTTCTGTCGGGGGATAGCTCCAAGCTATATGGATCACGGTGAAGGTTGCTACATCTATGATGTTGATGGAAATAAATTCATTGATTACATGTGCGCACTTGGCCCTATTACTGTGGGATATAATGACCCCCTCAGTTAATGAAACCGTAATAAAGCAGATTCATAAATTTGCCAGTGGTTCTCTACAGTCAGAACTTGAAGTTGAACTGGCGGAAAAAATCTGTGAAATAATCCCATGTGCAGAGATGGTCAGGTTCGTTAAAAATGGCGGAGATGCTACAACAGCTGCAATTAGGTTGGCACGTGCCTATACAGGAAGAGACGTTGTCCTCATGTCTGGTTATCATGGTATGCATGACTGGTCAATCGGAGCTTCTGAAAACCGTAGAGGCGTTCCAGAGGCTGTGCAAAAACTGACGCTGAACTTCAAGTATAATGACTTAGTTGACTTGGAAGAGAAACTGAAAAATAACAGTGTTGCAGCAATTATCCTTGAGCCAATTCAGAGCAATGGCCCCGAGTAAGGTTATCTCCAGTCAGCTAAGGAACTTGCTCATAAATATGGAGCTATTTTTATCTTCGATGAAGTCGTCTCTGGTTTCCGTTACGCGCTTGGCGGTGCTCAGGAAATGTTCGGAGTTACTCCTGATATCGTTTCCTTCGGAAAAGGTATGGCCAACGGATATGCGATTTCAGCCGTTGCAGGGAAAAAAGAATTGATGGAACAGATTGAGAAAGGTGTTTTTGTCTCAACCACATTCGGAGGAGACAGCATCTCAATCGCCGCATCTTTAGCAACAATCAAGATTTTGGAGCAGCCAGGATTTTACGGTCATATTACAAAGATCGGTACAATTCAGAGAAATGGGATTGCAGAATTGATTAAGAAGTACGGGCTTGGTGATGTTCTGTCTGTAAATGGTCTCCCAGCTCATGCGGGAGTGAATTTTGAAGGTCATGGTAAACTGGATTATCTTGATGTTCAGTCCGTGTATTCTCAGACGATGCTCAAAGATGGGATTCTTGTTTTCGCAATTTATAACCTCAATGGTTCACACACAGAGAAAGAAGCTAAAGTTTACCTCGAGGCTACAGATAAGGCTTTTGCCTTAATCAAGAAAGCTGTTGAGCAGGATAGCTTAGAAGGGATACTTGTAGGCGGTAAGGTCGATCCTGTGTTTAAGAGAAATATTCGTTAGCTAAATAGACTTTACAATGATAACTGATAAAATTCTTATGGGAAAAGGTGTTTATTTACGCCAAATTACCCTTCAAGATTGTACAAATAGATATGTCGAATGGCTCAATGACACTGAAGTAAATCAATATCTCGAGACTCGTTGGTCTGTACAAGATTTACAAGCTATAAAAGAATTTGTATCTTCCCAGCGTAAAAATAATCACAGTATTTTATTCGCAATTATGTATAATGATTCTTATAACTCTGTTGTGGGGAAACACATTGGTAATATAAAGATTGGCTCGATAAATAGACATCACAATCACGCAGATATTTCCTATTTCATCGGTGAAAAAAACTTCTGGAATAAAGGAATTGCTACTGAAGTTATAGGCCTTGTTCGTGATTTTGGTTTCAAAGAGTTAGGGCTTCATAGAATAGAAGCTGGTGTTTATAGTACTGCTGTTGGGAGCTGGAAGGCTCTTGAGAAGAATGGCTTCAAAAGAGAAGGCGTATTTCGAGAGCAGGTTATGTCTGATAGTAACTACATAGATGTTTATCGTTATGGGATATTGAAATCCGAGTCGTTCGTGTGAAATTAAGCATGGAGCGATGTATATGTTTCACTTATACGAAAAAATAAATAATAACGAAGTATATATTATTGCTGAGATGTCAGCAAATCATGGCGGAGATCTGTCCAATGCTCTCCGTATCGTTCATGAAGTTAAAGACGCTGGGACTGACTGTCTGAAGATACAAACCTACACAGCGGACAGTTTAACTATCGACTGTGATAATGAGTACTTTCAGATCCACGGCGGACTCTGGGACGGCTATAATTTATATCAACTCTATCAAGAAGCTGGAACTCCTTACGAATGGCAATCAATCATAAAGGCTGAATGTGAAAAAGTCTGTATTGACTTTTTATCCACGCCCTTTGATTCCAAAACTGTTGATTTCCTAGAAAACCAGCTTGCTGTAGAAGCCTTTAAGATTGCCAGTTTTGAGTTAGTTGATATCCCCTTGATCACTTACACAGCGAGTAAAGGAAAGCCGATGATTATTTCTTGCGGTATGGGAAGCCCGGAAGAGATAAATGATGCTGTTCAGGCTTGCTATGAAGTCAACAACCGGCAGATTGTTTTGCTGAAATGTTGCTCAGAATACCCTGCACCATGGCCGGACATGAAACTGAGGAACATTCCAGACATGAAGAAAAGGTTCGGTCTCCCCGTCGGGCTCTCCGACCACAGCACTGGAAGTTTAGGTGCTGTGGTTGGTG
>CALAUZ010000086.1 GCA_937892105.1 uncultured Fretibacterium sp.
GAATGATTTATCTGAAATTCAAGCCGCTGAAGCACGATATAAAGCCTTGCAGGAAGCCGCAGAAGAAACTGCTAATATTCGCCTTTGGGAAAAATTAGACAAAGAAATGAAGCTCCGCCGTTATGATGAATTAGTATTCGAGATGAGAAAAAATTTCGATGAAGCTAAGGCCGCTACTAATCCTTTTATTGGAGAGCAAGGCTATGTGATTTATCCTTACGGCGAGGTCATTCCGATTATCACTTGTCGACCTATGAGAATGACTGATGTTGCTCTCGAACCCGGTGAGTCTATTATGGGCATTCACGCTGGCGACTCTGTGCGTTGGATGTTCGCTCCGTCTCAATCTATGAAAAACGGCCTTGCATTTTCTCACATTGTGGTAAAACCGTCCGAGCCGGGCATTTCTACAAACTTGCTCATTCATACTGATAAACGAAGTTATAATCTTGATTTTACTGCAACAGAAAGTTCGCAATATATTCGAGGATTGGCGTTTTCGTATCAAACTAACGATTTAACTTCAATTTTTGTAAAAAGTCAGCCGGATAATTCTAAAAAATCGCTTGAAGACGAATTACAGCTTGGCATTGATGGCGTAAATTTCGACAGCCTCTACACTCGTTACACTATTATTGAGAAAAACAAGGTTAATTGGAAGCCTGACGCTGTTTTTGATGACGGGAATAAAACATACATTCGTATGCCTCAAAGATTTAGTGAAACTCCGGCTTTTTATGTTTATCTTGATAAAAAAGAAACTCTCTCAAATTTTCGAGTAAAAGGCCGTTACTACATTGTCGACCGTTTATTTGACCGCGCTTATCTCAAAATCGGCAATAAAAGAGTTGCTATCGTCCGCGATGAGAAATTAACTGATACAAATATCAAAGAAAGCAAAAATGAAAGGCGGAATAGTAAATGACTGCAATAAGTCCTGACCGCTTCGAGCCTTCAGCGCAACAAAAAGCTAAACAGGGTAAATCTGCCTCGAAAAGAATTGCAATTTTTGTATTTATCGGAGCTGGGATAATTTTCACGCTTGTTGCTTTATCAATACTTAATGCAGGGCAAAAATTTAACGGCAGTAACGCACCAATGAATTTATTTGGGTAGTGTCATAAAAAAGTTTTTGGTAAAATATCCTGTAAAAAATCAGGAGTGAAATATATATGGCATATGTAGAAGTTAAATGTCCTTATTGCGAAAGCACGGAAGTAAATAAGAGTGGTAAAAATGCAACTGGCAGACAGAGATATAAATGCAAGGGTTGCCATAAAACTTTTCAGCTTGAATACAAGAATAAAGCCAGTGATCCTGAAGTAAAGAAACAAATAGTACCAATGGTAATGAATGGTTCAGGAACTCGTGATACTGCTCGTGTTTTAGGAATATCAAAAGACACGGTAACATCAACTCTGAAGAAGTTAAAAAAAATTGTCAAACCGGTCAACCAAGAATATTTGAAAAAAAAAGTTCTGTTGATATAGAAATACGCAAAATCGTATTCCAAGATGAATTATCTCTTGAAATGGATGAAATGTGGAGTTTTTGTCATGATAAAAAACATCAAGTATGGCTATGGTGGGCAGTTGAGCATAACACGAATACTCCATTAGCTTTTGTTTTTGGAACACGTGAGAATGAGTATCTATATGAACTTTTAGAATTACTGGAGGCATATGATATAGATAAAATATATACAGATGGGAATTTTGCTTATAGTTCCGCAATACCAGCAGAGATATTGTGCATAGGTAAAAGGAATACTCAGAATATAGAACGTAATCATTTAACACTAAGGACACGCCTTAAACGCTTGGCACGTAGAACGATATGTTTCTCAAAAAATATTGAAATACATAAAGCCGTCATAGGTACTTTCATAAATTTATTC
The DNA here is from genome assembly GCA_937892105.1 of uncultured Fretibacterium sp. The sequence continues at coordinate 1,898 of CALAUZ010000086.1, forward strand.
TATTTCAGAAGAAAAATTGATTTATCAACTATATTATGACATTATCCAGAATTGAGGCAGATTATTCACAGCAAATACGCATTTTACGTATGGCTTGTAGGTATGAGGGTCTTTGCCCTTTGTCTCAATCTGTATGGCATCCCCGCCTACTATCTGCTTCAACAGAGCGGTCTTAACTTTCCTCGTTTCGTTCTCGGTCGCAAGGTTTAAGATTTTTCCCTCAATCTGACTGCGAGCAAATTTATCACTCAACGCCCCTAAACTTACTGTGCTAACGTTTTCCTCTCCTGCAAGCCATACAAAGACATCACATAGTGTTGATTTACCCGAAGAGCCTGCACTCCAAAATATAAAGAACTTTTGAGCGTCTACCCTGTGAGTGAGAACGTAGCCCATAATTTCCTGTATTACGGATTTTAGCTCATTATCTCCCAGTGTAAGTTTCTCCATGAAGTCCTTGAAATTAGGACATTCAGCTTCTTCATCGTACTCAAAAGGTAACTGACACGTTGAAAAAATTTCAGACTTATGTTCTTCAAGTTTCATTGTTTCAAGGTTAAAAAGCCCGTTTTCCAAATTGATGTAGTCTTTGGCCTCTTTTAACCTGGAAACATGCTTTGCCTCATAGAATAGTGCGTCCTTGACTTCATGACTGTAACGGCTCTGCCATATATTGGGAACTTTTGCGTGAATTATGCGGCGGATTTGCTTGCATATTTTGCTGGCATTAGTCCGTACCCAAATTTTTTGCTTCTTGATGTACCAATAGTAATTACCGTTTTCGTCAACTACAATTTCTCGCTTCTTTATGACGTACTTGACGAGTATGTTGAAGTTAATGCTCTGGAATTTTCCCTCAGCGTCAAAGCTCATACCTAATTCATTTTGAGTAGCCTTTTCGCCCTTTTTAACCTTAGATTTTGGTTTCTTGGTTTCAGGCATTTGAATCAACTTCCTTTCCACATATTCAGTTTTCAATAAACAAGTTACCCGATATTTCAGTAACTTTAGTAGCCTTGATTTGAGATTTCGCCCCCGCCACTTACCTCTTTGCGTTTGCCCGTCTCTTTCATAGGACTACATTACGCTGAAGATAATACAACTAATTATGTATATAGTCTAATTCATAAAACCTTATATTTAGCTAATTTATTCAAAAACTACGACTAAGAAATCGCCTAAAAATCTTGATATTTTAGTTTTTAATCTTATAAATTCAGTAAAATACAATTATTGACAATGAATATATAATGTATAACATAAAACTATTGCTAATTCTAAGTTTTATAAAAATTCTTCAATGGAAAGATTATATTTTTACGATAAATTTTGAATATATTGCAAAGGAATGAATAATTTTGAGGACAAAAAAAAGAAATGGCAAGTTCAAAAAAGATTTTATTAAAGAGGGCATTATAGCTTTGTGTGATGAAGGTCGAAAATTTGCAAATCAGAGAGCTATTATCAAAGCATTAAACGAAAAAGGAATTGACAATGTAAATCAGGTTGACGTTTCACGGACTTTATCTGAATTGAATATCCGCCAGCGTGAAAATGGAGTTTGGGTTATGGATTATGAAAGTTCACAGGCCGATGAAATAGAAAAGTTAAGCAACCTATTCAAGAGAAGCAAAGAACTTCCGAGAATTTTTCGTGTCGAAGTTTTAGTAATACAAACGGACGATTACCAGAACACAATGATTGCCCAGCAAATAAAAAATGCTTTTCCCGACAGAGTAATAACTACGTTTTGCCCTAATGAGTTTGACATAATCATATTTTATCGCACGGGGAAAAAAAGATAAGTCTTTCAGCAAAGAGATTAGAGAAAAAAGAGATTAGAGAAATAAGAAACAAGATAAAAAAATCCCCTGAAAGCAAAATTAAGGAGCATTAAAGCCCCTTGATTAAATTTATTATTTGCTGTCTTGTGATTGGTTAGGTTCAAGAGAATTAAATAAATCTCTGGCTTCTCCGTAATTCTCACTTATAAAATTTTTAATAGAACTCTGAAGAAAACCTGATAAAGTCATACCCTTTAAGGCAAGTATGGCCGATAATATGCGGTTTTCGTTTTTATCAATGCGTACAGTTATTCCTACTGTCGTTTTTTCTTTATCATCTGTAGTTTTGGGTCTTGCCATTAAATTATTACCCCTCATAATATTTTAAGCTGATTTTAATTTTATAGGATAAAATTAAGTTGTCAAATGCACGTAAATTATAGAATGATAAAATTATTAGCATAAATATATTTTTATGGTAAAATGATTTTATGATTTTCATTTTAATTTTTAGAAGGAAATTATTATGAAATATAGCATTGAAGTAACAGAGCATATTTCAGCAATTTTTGAGACGGAAGCGGAAACACAAGAACAAGCATTAGACATTATAAAAAGGAAATATTTTGATGAGAAAATCACTGTTGAGGGTGAGGACGGGCTTGATGTAAGTTTTCGTGTCCTCACCGAATAAGTAAGGCATATAGCCCTTATTGTTGCTCGGTTATTTCAGCGTTATTCACGGCGTATTCAAGAATGAAGTTAACGAGTTCATTGCGTGAACGGTTGCTTTTTTCTGCAAGTTCTTCGAGAGCGTCGGCGGTTTCGTTTCTGATACGAACGGAGAAAGTTTTATAGCCGTCCTCGCCCCTCAAATGCTTTTTACGGGGAATTTTGATAATTGCGTTATCCCTCATGTTTTTTCACCTCGCTTGTATTTTAGGTTAGTAATATTTGAGATAATATGTTAAAAATTAAAACATAATTCAATTTAATAATAGTTGACAGTTTTATGATTTTATTATTATAATCTCTAACATAAATTAGATAGCGGATAAATATTAACTCTTTTTGAAATGAGGTTTTTTTGTGAAATCAAAATTTACTGAATTATTGCTAAAAGCATTTGCTATGACAGTGAGTTTCTTCGCTCTTTTAGATACTTGCCTTTCAAGAAGGCCAGAATTTGGTGAAAAAATTGCACAAATATGGGGGTATCCTGAAAATATTAGGTTATTTATGTGGTGCATTTGGTAGCCTGCTCATCTTTATTGTTGTTTTTGTGATAATTCTGTGCGTGCTATTAACAAAAAAACAAGAGAACGGTCTTAAATACTCGGAGGTAGCTTAATAATGAAAGCAGAAGGAACAGGAACAATCGGCGGTTTGATAGCTGGTGTAGTAGCTGGTGCAAAATTTGGAGCTGGACTTGGCATTGTGGGAGGGCCTGCGTTCGCTGTGGCTGGAACTATACATGGTGCTGTTGTCGGAGGAATAATTGGCATGTTGACAGGTAATAAGGTTGGACGTGTCTTTGATGATAACAGCAACACCGAGAACAAAAACAACAACAAGAAAATTAAGGAGGCTTAACAATGAAACCAGAGGGCAAAGGAACAATCGGCGGCTTAATAGCTGGCGTGCTTTCAGGAGCAAAATTTGGAGCTGGTATCGGAATTGCGGCCGGACCTTTGGGAGCGGTTGCCGGCACTGTACCATGCGCAATAATTGGCGGTGTAATTGGTGCATTAACAGGCAATAAAGTCGGAGATGTGATAGACAGAAGAGGGGAAAATTCAAAATGAAATCTGTTGTTTCAAAAATTGTTGTTTTTATAATACGAGGCTTAAAGTTTTTTACTGCTTCACCTGCGGAGGCCGTTTTATTGCCCTTTATAAGAGGCGTGTGGAAGAAATCGGGATTGGAATTCTATGGCTATAAAGCGGCGGCAGAGAACGGTAACAGCGAAGCTCAATTTATACTGGGCTGTATGTATGATAAGGGTGATGGTGTAAAACAAGACGATGCAGAAGCGATTAAATGGTTACACAAATCTGCGGAACAAGGATATGCTTCAGCACAATTCGTATTGGGACTTAAATATGGCAATGGGGACAACGGGTTAAAAGAAAGTTCTTCTGAGGCATTCAAATGGTTTTACAAAGCAGCAGAACAAGGAGATGACGAGGCACAGTATTGTGTTGGTCTTTCTTATTCTGCTGGACTGGGAGTAAAAGCAAATCCCTCTGAAGCAGTGAATTGGTTACGCAAAGCGGCGCGTCAAAATCATTCTGGTGCTCAAAAAGCTCTCAGAGAACGCAATGAAACTTGGTAGGTAATAGTTCACTCAGTGTGTTTTAGGTTTCGTTTTGTACGAACAATGCGGTGAAGGAGGTGAAAAAATGGGAGAAATTATAGCATTTCTTTATGTTGTTTTGGGGTATTTGTCTTTGCCTCACACAATTTGGAAGAATAAAACTTTTACATATTCTGATGGCTTACAGTTCTTTATCACCCGTATTGTGTGGAGTATCTTTTTAGGGTGGCTTACAATTCCTTGGTGGCTATTATCTCGTAAAAAATAAGTAAATACTACAAATAAAAGATAGAGGAGATAACTTCTCCCCTATCTTTTATTTCTTGCGTTTACTCTGATTTTTCGGTATTTCACGATTTTTAGCCGTTCTATAAACTTCAACAGCAAGTATCACGCCAGCCGCAAACAACCTTACGCTTTCCTCTACTACGAATGAAGATAATAATGTAATCATGAGGTTGCTGTGCTGTCCTTGATTATTTCTATTACATCGTCCATATCCATAAAAATTAAAATTACAAGTGTTATTACAAATCCAGCTACAAATTGTTTCATTACAATCACCTCAAATCTTATTTTCTAATACTTGCCTCTGATGATAATTCAGGCATTAAGGACAATGGCATTAACAAGTTTATGCTGAACTCATTATTACAAAGGAAGAATATATTAAAATAATCTCCTCGCTCAGTTTTGAATATTTGAACGTCCTCAAAAGACCTGTCCGCTGGGTTTATGTGATTTTTGATAAAGTAATCTAAATCACTGAAATTTTCAGCTATAAATATAAATCCCCCGTCGCTTCTATAAATATCCCTGTTCGCTTCGTATATCCTATCAAGAGTATTTGCAATATTGTACGCTTCTATGCAAACTCTTTTAGGAATTGTACCGATAAGGCGTTTAGCTTCCCTTGCTGTACCGATTTTATACATCTTGCACCTCAATCATCAGGCCACGATACAGCAGCTTCTTTCATCTTTTTTGTCGCAAGTGATACAGGAATAAATAAGTTAATTCCATAGTCATAACCATAGAAAAATACGACATCAAGATATTGTTCTTGTTTGCACTCAATTATCAAGACATCTTCAAAAAATATGCTCTCAATATCAACATTTTCAAGATAATGTTTCTTGCAATAATCCAAGTCAGATTTATTGAGAGCGATAAAAACAAATCCGCCGTCATCAAATTCAACATCTCTATCTTTGCCGAAGTGTTCATCAAGCATTGAAGCAACTTCAAACGCTTTTTTGCAAACTTCATCAGGCAACTTTAGATTGATTTTCTTCAATTCTTCTATTGTACCGAATTTATACATGTTGACCTCCTTAAAATATGAAAATCCCTCACTTCTTGATGAAATGAGGGAAAACGAACAACGGAACACAGAAAACGACGCTATTAGGGATTTTTCGCTTGAGATTGAGCAGGAACATTTAGAGCAGGCTTGTTGTTTGCGGTTTTGTCCTTCTCTGTCTGTTCTGGGAGAACTGGCGGTGTGAACGCTTTTAATACCCATTGAAAACGTATTTGCGGTGCTAACGGGTGAAAACCGCTGTCTCCGTCCTCTGACGAAGCAATGCAGAATAATTTATCCTTGAACGGCTTTAATATGGTCAGTAACTTATCCTGAACCGCACGGACTTTTTTGTTATTATCGCCGATTTTACCCCATGCAATAATAATCTTGTCGGACTTTTCGGCTGATTTCACGATAAATTCAGCGTTTTCTTTCTCAATGTCAAGCCCTAAATCTTCACTGGCATTGAGTTTTGTTGTTATCCTCGAACTGAGATTTACAATATCGACCGCTCCAAAATCGAGTTTGGATATGTTGTTGAGAATATAAAGCGTTGTGTAATCCATAGTCATTAAATCTGCTGCGCTCGGATTTGTCATGATTATTGTTGCTCTGGGCTTTTTTGCGTCCCATTCCTTACGAAGCAAATATCTATTGCGCCTGTCATCTGAAAATACAGTTTCAGTTTTTAATAATACTTTTTCTGTCAACATAGATAAAACCTCCCTTCATAAAAATTTAGTGATGAATTAGTGATGAAAAAGTGCCGAAAACAAAATGAAAAATTTTTGAGAATAATTCAGCAGCATGAAAAGAATAACGAAAAGGGACGAAGCGCAGAAAAAATCTAAATTCAAAATGAGCTACAAACAAAATTTAATACTCTGACGGAAGCATAAGAACGTTATCACACCAATACAATATAATACCCTCTGATAATGGGAAATCAGTATAAGTAAATTCTTCTCTGCCTAATTCGTGATAATTACCGTCCTCAGCAACAAGGACAGACGAGCGGTCTTTATTGACTCTCAGCTTATAAACTACAAAATCTTCTTTGCGTATTTTCTCCTTGTGAACGTCAAAGAATATAGCAAACACAAGCCATAAAGCCCTGCACATTTCATACATTGCTTTTACACCGTCAGTAATGTAAAACTGAAAATCACCAGGAAAAATTTTCCAATATTGAGACGTGCCTATACATTGAGCTAATGAATTTCTGATAACTTCGGGATTTTCCATGATAATTAAAAACCTCCTTTCGTAAAAATTTTTGTAACTTTAGCACTATATGAAAAAAGATTAGTGATAATAAACATTTATGAGATTGCTGATGAATATTCTTATCACTATTTCGTCCCTTTTTTATCACTTAAATAAAATTGCAATGAAAAATAATAAGGACAGGGAAATAGCCCCTGCCCAGTCTCTAAGGCAAAATTAAAATCATAATAAGCACCTCAAATTATGTATATGAGAATAATTATTCTTCATAAATATAATATCTAAGTTAATAATTAGAAAATTCAAATTTTGAAATTGGGAATGAGTATTGTAGAATATAAAAAATTTTGAGAAAGGAGGTAATGAAGATCGGCAAGTTAAAATTATATCTTGAAACGACAGTATTTAATTATTACTTCGACGAGGACAGAACAGGGCTTGAAGATGTCTTGAAGTTATTTGAAGCTATTAGAGCAGAAAAATACGAGGCTTATACTTCACGATATGTTACAGAGGAATTAGAACGAGCGCAAGAACCTAAGAAAAGTAAAATGTTAAATCTTATTGAAGAATATGAAATAATATTATTACCTTTCGATGAGGAAGCAATAAGTCGATGAGGAAGCAATAAGACTATCTAACCTTTACATAGAAAATAATATAATTCCAGTTTCATATCGTTATGATAGTACCCATATTGCTATAGCCTCAGTTTATGGACTTGATTGTATAGTTTCTTATAATTTCAAACATATTAACCGTGATAAAACTAAAAAACTAACTACAAATATAAATCAAGAAGAAGGCTATGAAGAAATTATTATTTGTACAGCAGAGGAGGCATTAAACAAAAATGAATGAAAAAATATTTGATAATTTTGATGATGAATTGGATGCTATACGTTTAAGTCTTTATGAGGAGACTAAAGGCATGACACCGAGAGAAGAGGTAGCTTATTTGAATGCTAAAACTAAGCCTGTTATTCAGCGGTATAATTTCAGAATAAGCAATCTCAAACCTATAACACCTCGTAAAAGACAAGCTATAGTAACTGTTTAGCATTGTTTTATAAATTAGAGGGGTACAAAAGGAGTATCTGATAAAATAGGTACGATATATTTATTAAAATATAAACATTGATGAATACTGAAATATTTAGTGTTTTGATTGTTTTGTCGAGGCTGTCTTGGCTTCCGCTTTATCTCCACCGTAGAATATAACCGACTAAGGTCGATAACATATCAAAACCCGTTGTAAAGCGGGTTTTTCTGTTACAATCCATCTCGAAAAAATCCATAAAAAGCCATACAAGAGCAAATATCACCGTATAAAGAACCGTGTAAAATTTATGAGTTCGACTTTTTTCTACGGTTAGACCAAACGACGAGGTGTTTAGTATGTTAACAGAGTTGCAAGTGAAGGGAGCAAAACCCAAAGATAAAACCTACATGGTACGTAATGACAGAGGTCTGTACCTAAGAGTTGACACAGCAGGGCGCAAATATTGGATACTGCGTTATTGAGAGCAGAAAAAAGAGCGTCAGATTTCGCTCGGCCCGTATCCCGATTTGTCCATGAAAGATGCCCGTCTGAAACGCGATGAGCTTCAAACGGCCAGAGCCAAAAGTGAGAGTCCGACGCTAAAGACGGCCAGAGTGCCGCAAACTTTCTCAGATGCCGCCTCCTAATAAATGAAAAGCGGGGAAGCTGTATTAACTTCCCCGCACTTGACCGCTAGATTACTCTCCTAGCAGGCCTTTTCCTGTTATTGCCTTGAACTGTTCCGCCGTGATTACGTTCTTAGCTACTGCCTCACGTACTCTCTGTTCACTCCAAACGCCAGCTTCGTAGTACTTCTTGATCTTCTCGAACATTGCCTTTCACCTCCTAGAGTGTAACGCCTGCCATCATTGCGAGATAATCAATATCAGCGCGATCCTGCAGCTTTTCCAGCTCTGCCACTGGAATGTCTCTCAACGCGAAGCAATGCCCGTCATCAACGCCGTGTGCCGCCTGTGTGTAATGCGCAGCCTGTACAAGCTCCATGTTGCTGTGTTCGCCGATAAGTCCTGCCTCGTCTGCCTCTGTATCGCCGGTAATTGTTGCCTTTGACAGCTTGCCTCTGAACGTCTCTTCCGTAACTTCCTTTTTGCTCACGAAGAAGATGTTTTCTATCTCGCCTAATGTAATCCTTCCGGCATCGAGAAGCCGCTTATAGGCTTTTAGCTTCCTGCGTTCTCGGGTAATGCTCTTGGGATTTTTCTTGCAAATTATCTTGCCTGTTTCCGTCAGACTGTAACTATTTTGTAAATGACGATAAAAGCTGGAAAGTTTTACAATTCGTGTCTTGCGTTCATTGACTATTATTCCGAACTCGTTTGCTATGGCTTTGAGGCCGTCAAGAAGATTTTTCAGTGTCTCTCTGTCTGACGCTATGGCGTAGAAACCATCGGTGTACCTTATTCAGGCCGTTAGCGAAATCCCTTCCGCCATAGAACCATAAGCCTGACAGTCCCTCATTATTACATGACAGAAGAATTTTGCCAGACGGAGAATTGTAATCATTCACGCAATACATGTCTCAATGCTGCCTCCTCTGCAATATGCCTGTAATAATTTGCGTTATCGCCGTAAAATCAATATTTTGGTATTATACTCCGTAAAAAAATCCACACATGAAGGAGCTGGACTGGAAAATGAAATCATTATGATACGTGAAATTTTGCGCACGTGTTGCAGTTAATGCTAAATATTCCCGTTCAGTCTTCCCGCAGACCGTTCTCTGATACTTTTTCCCAATTCTAAAAGTTATTGCAAGGCTTTCTGAGGGTAAGTGCTGATATTACATCATACCTGAATAATTAGGAGGCAATTGATTACTATGGATTTTCTGAAACGTTATCCCATTCCCATAGCAGGACTTATTCTCGGTCTCTTTGCTCTGGGCAATCTCATTCAGTCGTACAGCAATGAAGCCAGACTGGCACTTGGAGTTATCGCGTTAATCCTTTACGTTCCCTACCTTCTGAAGGTCGTAATCTTCAACATAAAACTCTCTGAGCCTCTCAGCAATCCCGTAGCCGCGAGCGTATTTCCAACCTTCACGATGGCTGCTATGCTTCTTGCAGGGTACATCAAACCCTGCTGCCCCGAATGCGCAGGAATAATATGGTATGCAGGGGTAATCGGCCATGTACTGCTGATTATATGGTTCACGATGAATTTTGTGGTTAAAGGCTTTGCGGTGAAGAAGGTGTTTCCCTCATGGTTCATCGTATACGTTGGAATTGCAGTTGCCAGCGTCTCTGCTCCGGTAACTGGAAGACTTGACATCGGGCAGTATGCTTTCTGGTTCGGCCTCGTAACGTATATATGTCTCCTCGTTATTGTGTGCTGGAGGGTTCTGCGTGTTGGCGAAATACCTGCTCCTGCAATGCCTACAACAGTAATATTTGCTGCACCTGCGTCCCTGCTGCTGGCGGGATACATGGTATCGTTTCCTGAGAAGGACGAGCGTATTGTTCTGGCACTTTTCGCACTGTCGGTGTTCTTCTGGGCTGTGGGAATGCTGTATTTCCTGCGGACTTTCAGGGGAGCTTTCATGCCGAGCCATTCAGCCTTTACGTTTCCTCTGGTAATCAGCGCAATCGCCGTGAAACTTTCATCATCGGCTACAGGGTTTGCGTGGCAGGGAACGCTTGTTGACGTTGAGACTGTTATAGCAGCCGTAATAGTATTGTGGGTACTTGCGCGCTACGTGATGTATCTTTTCAGCGGCGCGAAGTAATATACATTTGGAGGGCAAAATTATGACACGTGAAGAATATGTAAAATCTATCCGTGAGACAGCAGAAGAATATTTCAGGAGCGGAACATTCTTCTGTTCTGAGGCAGTACTTCAGACAATCAATGACGCTCTGGGAAAGCCATTCAGTGATGAAATCGTGAAGATGGCTTCAAGTTTCCCCATCGGAATGGGGAAGGCGCAGTGTCTCTGCGGTGCGGTATCAGGCGGAGAGATGGCACTGGGAATAGTGTACGGGCGTGTTAAGGGGCAGCCTATGGATCCCAAGATGTTCCCGATGGCGAAGGGGCTTCATGACTTCATCAAGGAGAAGTACGGAGCGACATGTTGCAGGGTAATGACGCGTCAATGGGCAGGGGATAACTTCATGTCCCCTGAGAGGAGGGCTCACTGCATCGAGATTACCGGTGTGGTTGCCGAATGGGTAGCTAATGCCCTGATTGATGACGGGAAACTCGTAGTACCTGCCGCATAACTGTGAGACAAAAGCCGGGCAGATTACTTTTCCACCCGGCAAAATCTCATGCAATACTTTTTGCAGACGGATAGCCATACGCGCTTTCCGCCGAATATACAGCAAATCCGCCGTAAACAACATCATCAGTCCGGATAAAACTCTTTCCGTCATCGCTCAATGCTCCGGCAATCTTATGCTCTGTCCTCCAGTCATACACATCACCCAAAGCGTTAAGCGCAACAACTGCTCCGGCCATGAAGTCCCCTTACACTGAGACCTGCTGGCACATCTTCTGGAAACACGAAGACAGTACACCCCCTACCCGCCGTAACGTTCTCAGCGTTGCCAATTCTTACGCCGGTGAAATCCTTTATGCTCGTCTCAGTCATTGCTAGAACACACCAGGCGCAGAGATTGCCTCCATAATCTCATAGCGTATCATCGGCAGGCTCTTTTTCATCGCGAGTGCTTCCTCGATGGGAATTTCCTTGATACTTCCCTCCTGAGTGCATATTACGCTCCCCGAACGTCCCTCAGCAAACGCCCTCACAGCATAATAGCCCATTCTCGTAGCAGTTTCGCGGTCTCTGCCTGTTGGTGCGCCGCCACGCTGGATATGTCCCAGAACTGTAACTCGCGGATCAAGCCCCAATGACTCACGTATCTTGTGGCCTATGTCGATCGCGCTTCCTGCACCTTCAGCCACTACGATGGTGAAATGTGTCGCTCCTGCAAGTCTCGCGTTCTGAATGCGTTTAACAACATCTTCCTCGAAGTCCACTTCATGTTCGGGAATGAGAACGCACGTTGCACCTACAGCAATTCCGACATACAGGGCGAGAAATCCCGCATGTCTTCCCATAACCTCAACAACTGAACACCTTTCGTGAGACTGCATTGTGTCGCGTAATTTGTCGATACAGTCAATCGCTGTGTTGCAGGCAGTGTCGAAGCCGATTGTATAGTTTGAGCAGCCGATATCGTTATCTATTGTCGCGGGAATACCCATTACGGGAACTCCGAGCCGTGATAGTTCAAGCGCGCCCCTGAACGTTCCGTCGCCGCCGATTGCCACTACACCATCAAGCCCTAACATTTTGCAGGTAGACACAGCCTTTTCGCGGCCTTTCTCGGTCATGAACTCCTCGCTTCTGGCCGTGTAAAGTATCGTTCCTCCGCTTCCGAGAATGTGTCGTACTGCGTCGCCGTGAAGAAGTATGAAATCGCTGTTGATGAGACCCTGCCAGCCGCGCCGTATTCCTACGCACTCCATGCCGAAATGCATTGCCGTCCTTGCTGCTGCCCTGACTGCCGCGTTCATTCCTGGAGCGTCTCCGCCTGATGTGAGGACACCTATACGCTTAATCTTCTTTTCCATAGGGATAAATTCTCCTTTTGAGCGAAATTTTGAGATGATGGAATATAATAACACTGTAATGTTAATTTTTCCCCAACAAAAGAAAGGATAAATCCAATGCCATATACACCAACAAGCTGGGACGATTTGGGCGATGACTTGCAGAGCCTTTTCAAGGAAGTTACTTGTTTCAGCGAAAGCAGTGTATCTGTTATACTGCGTGAAGCTATACAACAGGCAATGTTAAATCCTGCTCCTGCAAAAGATACATTCATTAGACGCTGCATAAAATTGGGAATTGATGAAAGTGAAAAACCGCTCATTGAATGTTGCTGGAATTTCGTGGACTATCAGCTTAACGAGCCTAATATGTGCAATCGCGATAAGAAGCTGTTTGCTGATGAGGGATTTCAGATTGGCAGCCCGTGGCATGGAGATATACTGAATGCCCCTGTATTGTTCCTGAGCTTCAATCCTGCTGTTACACAGAATTGTTTGTTCCCGCGCTGGCACATTAGGAATAACACTTTCACCCTTGCAGGAATAAATACGCCCGCAAAGAGATGCTCAGATGTGTATGAATTTTTCCGTGACCGCCTCACTAACGCATACATAGACCATACAGGCGCACCTAACGCGAAATACACTGACGGGACAAATTTTCCTGTGTCATACTGGCGGGGAATGTATAAGACTATGAATATACTTGCCGGAATTTCGATGAATGGCAGCAATATAGCTGACCATTGCCGGAGATTAATGCGTTCAGTTCTCAGCGCGGAGATAATATTCTGGGGTTCAAAGGACAGTAAACACGCTAAAGATCCGGAACACTTGCGTTATTTCTGGGAGAAGTTCACAGTTCCAATGCTGAATAAATGCGGGGCAAAAGCAATAATCCTCACGGGAGGCCCGGCGCATGATGTTTTCCGAAGTATCATTCTTCCAAACGGGGGAATATACACACCAAAACATTACGCAAACAGGAAAGGCCAGGAGTTTATGATAGCGGCGGTAAACCATATCAGCACTGACACGTACAAGAATTACGATAAAGCAGCACAATATATCCATAACAAAAGACCCGATATAGTTGACGCGGTTCACAGCCTTTATTATGCCTGAGCTTTGAGCAGTGAGAGAAATTCTCCCTCATCAATTACCCTGATTTCCAGGCTCTCTGCCTTCTTCAGCTTTGAGCCTGCTTTCTCACCCGCAACTACATAATCCGTTTTCCTGCTGACACTCCCCGATACCTTCCCGCCGAGTGCCTTAACCTTTTCCCCAGCTTCTTCACGCGTCATGGTCTCAAGCGTCCCGGTGAAAACGAATACTTTTCCCGAAAGTTCACTGCCTTCAGAATGAGTTTCATTGCCCATCGTGAAACCCATAGCCCTGAAATTCTCAATCATTATTCTGTTATCGTCATTCCTGAAAAACTCCTGAACCGACCGCGCTATTACCTCGCCAACTCCATCAATCCCCGCTAAATCCTCCTCACTCGCATTCATCAGTGTGTCAATGTCCCTGAAATTCTCAGTGATTATCCCTGCCGTGTTCTTCCCAACTTCAGGGATACCAAGCGCAGTGATTAAGTTTGCGAATGTTCGGGACTTTGAGGCTTCAAGTTCTGCAAGAATGTTTCCGGCTGACTTTTCGGCTATCTTGTCGAGTGTTGTCCAGTCTTCAAGTGTGAGTGTGTATATGTCGCTGAGAATATGGATTTTACCGGAGGCTGTGAGTTTTTCGGCAAGTTTCCGGCCGATACCCTTGATGTTCATTCCATCACGCGATGCAAAATATCTCAGTCCTTCAACTAACTGCGCAGGACATGATGCACGGTTTGGGCAGCGCAAAGCAGCTTCTCCCGGAAGTTTCAGCACATCAGAACCGCACGCAGGACATTTTTCAGGCACAGAAAAAATTTCTTCATTTCCTTTATCTCCTTTATTTTT
>CALAUZ010000087.1 GCA_937892105.1 uncultured Fretibacterium sp.
TATAGCCGCCTTATCGTTGCCGCCAACCGCGTAAACGTGCCGCCCAAAACGTGTCTTGCTCAACAATATTACGCATATTATCAGGAATACTGCCATGTAGATTACCGGATAAGGTATAGGCCCAAGATATCCAGTCCCGATAATCTGGTACTCCGGTATCATTGCCCTTATAGGCTGGCCATTGGAATAGATGTATGCCGCTCCTCTGGCCATCTGCATCATCGCAAGCGTTACGATGAAAGGAGGTATCGTCGTCTTCGCAATCACAAAGCCGTTGAACAATCCCAGTGCTGTCCCGATTATGATTGACGTTGCAACAGCACCTGGAACGCTGAAACCGCTCTTCACGATAAGACCCGCGCTGAGTGTTCCGGAAATAGCGAGGATTGAGCCGACTGAAAGGTCAATTCCTCCCGTGATTATCGCAAATGTCATTCCAAACGCAAGACACGCATTCGATGACACCTGACGCAGGACGTTCACCAAGTTACGCTGTGAGTAAAATACACCGTTTGTCGTGAATGAAAGGATTACGCACATCGCAAATAACCCTATCAGCGTTCCCATATTGTCTTTAAGATAGCGTACTACTCCGTTCTGTGCCTTTATTGTGTTGTTCTCAAGCGGCATCTGTATTTCCTCCTGTTCCTGTTGCATAACGCATGATTATTTCCTGGCTGAGTTCATTCTTGCCAAGATTTGCCGTTACCCTTCCTTCATGCATGACCAATACCCTGTCTGACATGTTCAGCACTTCGGGAAGATCTGAGCTTATCATCAATATAGCTACTCCCTGTTTTGCCAGCTCGTTCATGAAACCGTAAATTTCCGCCCTCGCTCCAACGTCAACTCCCCTTGTCGGTTCGTCAAGGATTAAGAGTTTCGGCCCTGTCGCAAGCCATTTCGCTATTACTATCTTCTGCTGGTTTCCTCCTGAAAGATTTTCAGTAAGCTGTTCGGCTGATGGTGTCTTGATTTCCAGTTCCTTTATGTAGCGCGCTATCGTCTCAGCTTCCATTGCGGGATTGCCCAGAGGTCTTCCCTTGAATATCTCGTGGAGCACCGTCAACGTAAGGTTATATCCTACCGAATTTATGAGGACTAGCCCTTCTTCCTTGCGGTTTTCGGGAACCATCGCTATCCCGTTCTGCATGGCCTGCCTTACAGAGCGGATATGAACAGGCTTACCGTCAATGAGGATTTCACCGGTGTAATTGCTGTCAATACCGAATATGCAATGCGCAGTCTCAGACCTTCCGGCACCGACAAGCCCCGACATTCCAACGATTTCGCCCTCTCTTACGGCAAAAGATACACCGTTCACGAAAGGAGGCGACACCAAGTCTTTGACCTCAATAACAACCTTACCCGGCTTCACTTCGTCCTTGAAGTATAACTGCGTAAGTTCGCGGCCAACCATCATAGCGATTAACTGGTCATTCGTCGTCTCACGCGTGTTGACTGTCCCGACATACTGGCCGTCTCGCATAATCGTAACGCGGTCGGTTATAGCAAAAAGTTCGCTCATTCTGTGGGAAATGTAGATTATCCCTATTCCCTCAGATTTAAGCTGTCTCATAGTCTCGAAAAGAACTTCCGTTTCCTTATCCGTCAGTGAGGCTGTAGGTTCGTCCATAACGAGAATGTCAGCGTCAACAGAGAGTGCTTTTGCAATTTCTACCATCTGCTGCTGTGCAATGCTCAAATCCTTAATCAGCGTGTTGGGGTCAAAATCAAGGCCAAGACGCGATAATAACTTCTTTGCTTCCTCGTTCTCCTGCCCGCGCTTGATGATGCCTCCAATGTTCCTTTCACGCCCCAAGAACATGTTTTCGGCTATGGAGAGGTATGGGACAAGGCACAACTCCTGATGAATTACGCTGATACCGTGAGCCTGTGAATCAGCGACGCTCTTCATGATGTGGGAATTGCCCTTTACGATTACTTCTCCTTCTTCGGGAATATATATACCTGCGAGACACTTTATGAGGGTTGATTTTCCTGCTCCGTTTTCACCGAGTAACGCATGGACTTCCCCAGCCCTCAGCTCAAAATTTACGTCCTGCAGAGCATATACTCCGGGAAATTTCTTGTGAATGTGCTTCATCTCAAGCAATATATTATCTGCCATGAAAATTTTTCACCTCCATAAACACAAAGGCAGGAACACCTTTTCGTGAATGCTCCTGCCTCATTCAGTCATTTTCTACTGCCAGCCGTCTACTCCGAACTCGTCAACATTCTCTGCTGTGATGAGCTGTACTGGTACCGGCACATGCTTCTCTACCTTTTCGCCAGCCAAAATCTTGTAGGCCATCTCAACGCCGATTTTGCCGATGTTGATGGGGGACTGAGCTGCTGTTCCGGTCATGTAGCCTTCCTTAATCATCTTTTTCGCGTCAGGTGAGCCGTCAACTCCGTAAATCAGAACGCCCTCAAGAGCGTTTGCCGCGCGGAGAGCCTGAATTGTTCCAAGAGCTGTGGGGTCATTGACGCACATTACGACGGCCATGTCGGGAACTGCCTGAATGATGTTCTCCATCTTTGGCATAGCGATTTCGAGCTGGCCTTCTGAGCTGTCCTCTGCCGCAATCGTGAACTCAGGGTGAGACTCTATTGTTGCCTTGAAGTTAGCGATACGGTCAATTCCTGTTTTTGTTGTGGGGTGGCCAAGAATGACAGCCTTTCCGCCTTTCGGAAGCCTCTTGAGCATGTCTTCAGCGCAAGCCAGACCTGCCGCAAGGTTATCGGAAGCGACTATGCACGCAACGTAGTCTTCATCATAGACAGCAGCGTCAACGTTGATGATTGGGATACCAGCCTCATGAGCTGCCATAAGTCCGGGGGCGACTGCCTGCCAGTCAACTGGGTTGAGGAAGATTGCGTCAACGCCCTGCGATACCATGTCCTCGATCTGTGATATCTGCTTGACTGGGTCGAGAGCGGGGTCAAGGGTGATGAGGGTGTCGCCATTTGCCTCAACTGCGGCCTTGATTGCGTCATTCATGACACCGAAGAACGGGTTGTTCATGGTCATGTACGTTGCGCCGAACTTCTTTCCCTGTGCGCCTGCAACACCGAACGCACTGACAACGAGGCATACTGCGAGGAGTAACACAAAAAGTTTCTTCATGATGAGAAGACTCCTCCTGTATGAATAAATTTGTACATTGTGAAAATTTTGGATGTGGTAATTATACAGCGCGGTTAATTATTTTGCAGACAATATTTTAAGTGATACAACGTGAGATATGTTATTTCCCCTTTTAGGAAGAATATGGACTTTGCTGTGAGGTGAAAAATATCCACTCCACACTCACAGCTTTAATCATGTCTCGCAGTAACTATTTCTTAACGCCTGTAAATTCTGAATAGAACTCACCGCGCCTCCTGTCTAATATGTCCTTGCTGAACTCATGAGCCTTCGTGAAAGATTTGCGGGCTTCACGCTCCCTCACAGCTGGGTCAAGCATCATTTCCATCTTTGCGGCAATCTGCTTCACGTTTCCGGCATGGAATATCATATCCGGCGTAACGAGCTCAGGATTCCCGCCGACATGTGAACACGTTACAGGTAATGCCCGACTCATTGCCTCAATGATTGAGCGGCATAATCCCTCTTGGAATGACGGCTGAATGTAAACATCAAGAGAGTCATACCAGCTGAATATTTCTTCATGAGATCGGAAGAGCGTCGTGTAGGGAAAGAG
>CALAUZ010000088.1 GCA_937892105.1 uncultured Fretibacterium sp.
CCTGACAAGTTACCGCGCAAAACCTGCCGTATATTTCGCCGCAAAGTACCGCATAATAGACTTCGCCCTCTCCAACCTCATCAACAGCGGAATCTACTCGGTATACGTCCTGACACAGTTCAAGAGCCAGTCGCTTAACGAACATATAGAGCGTGGCTGGCAGTTCGGCGGGGCTATGCGTGGGCGTGATTTCTTCGTTACGACAATTCCCGCACAGATGTGGAGCGGTGAACACTGGTTCCAGGGAACAGCGGACGCAGTGTATCAGGCAAAACACATGATTACGCGCTTTAGGGCTGACAAGGTTTGTATTTTCGCGGCTGACCACATCTACAAAATGGACGTGGATCAAATGCTCTCATACCATGACGCACAGCACGCAGACGTTACAATCGCGGCAAATGTCGTTCCTGTTGAAGAGGCCAGCGCATTCGGGTGCATAAAGACCGACAAGAACGGACGCATTATTGAGTTCATGGAGAAGCCGAAAAACCCGCCTGAAATCCCCAGCAAGCCGGGATTCTCGTATGTCTCAATGGGCAACTACGTATTTGACCGCAAAGTCTTGGAAGAAGCCCTTGACGATGACGCAATGAAGGAAGAAACAAGCCATGACTTTGGCAAGGACATAATCCCCGACCTTGTTGCGCATGGAATGAAGGTTTGCGCGTATGACTTCTCGACAAACGTACTTCCTCACCCGTCAGCTGAAACGGAGCTTGTACATCAGTGGAGGACTGACAAACCTTACTGGCGCGATGTAGGGACGTTGAAGGCGTACTGGCAGGCGCATATGGAGTTGATAGGGCACGAGTCGGAAATGACACTGTATAACCCCATGTGGCCAATCAGGACGGTATCCTACGGAGATCCCCCCTCATACTGCTATCCAGACAGCGGCCACCCCTGCAACATCAACAGGGTAATGCTTTCGGAGGGAAGCAGGATATTTGGTGCGGACGTGTCGAACTCAGTTTTGGCGAGGAACTGCCTCATTCAGGCAGGAAGCGTTGTTGAGGAAAGTATCATCGGGCATGATGTGGTGATTGGGAGGAATTGCCGAATAAAGCGCGCAATCATTGACGGACACAACATTATCCCTGACGGTACAGTCATTGGTGAAGACCCTGACCTTGATGCGAAGAACTACTATGTTGACCCGAAGTCGGGTATTGTTGTGGCTGGAGTGCCGAAGGAGCTGTATCTCACCGGCAGCGACAAGATAGAGGAAGGTCAGAGCTGGGATACTATGGGCTAAACACGGCCTTATGATGGACTGAAATTACGCAGCACCTTCATGCGGTGAGGGTGCTGTTTTTTTATTCCGTGTCATGAGGAAAAGAAGTCATTTATTCAAGACGCTTACCCTTTACAGGCACATATTAGAGCCCCTTCTATGCCAGCTTGAAAATTTATGTTATCATGACAAAAATACATAAACAAATTAAGGAGGATACATCATTAATAAGGAAAGTTTTATGCGTTATCATTCTGTTACTGCTTGCCATTGCATTGCCGGCACTATCCGCAAGCAAACAGGAAATGAAGAAGATGAGCGTCTTCATCAGCAACTTCACGGAAGCTGGACTGTTCAATTTCGACATGAAGGCAGATTTTGACGAGGACGAGGACAATGAGGAGGGGGAACCTAAAACACATTTGGGAATGCCAGAGAACATTGGGGAGCTTGCAAAGTTCGGAATTGTCCACAACTACATCAACAACAAGAACAGAATAGCAAAATGCACAGACCGTTCATGCGAGTCCGGACCTCTGAAGATAGACAAGAAATTTGTTGCCGAGTCAGTGCGCAAGTATTTCGGCGTTGAGCTTGCGGAAAAAAATCTCAGGTCAATTGCTGACGATGCTTCTGCTGTTTTTTCGTATGACGGCAGATTTTTCCATTTCGCCCCTGACAGCTTCAATGAACCAGGCAATAACAAAGTATATTATGCTGACGTTCAGGGTGTAATTAAGAAGGGCAGAAACCTCTTTGTAGCAGGAGACATCTATAACTCAAAGGAAATAACCGACAGGCCGGGAATGTTTGCGGCAGCTATCAGACCTTCGGGGAAAAGCTGGGTAATCATTGATATGACTACTGACTGGGTTACGAATGCAGGAAGGGACTAATTTATGAGGAAAATTATCGCGTTATTATGGCTCATGCTGCTATGCGGAACGGCGTGGGGAATGAATTACCCTGAAATCGGCGTTTGCACAGGGGACAGCGTCAGACTTCGTGAACGTCCGGGCACTAAGAGCAGAATACTCGGTACCATCGACACGGGAAGGCAGCTCGTCATTCTCGGAGAAACATCATCAGGCGGACAGAAGTGGTACAAGGTTGACCACCCTGCAAAGAGGGGAACAGCTTATATCCTCTCCAGCTATGTGAACGGCTGGTACAGTAACGGAAGCACTCCAACGGGCAGAGATTTCGTCAATGTAAGGCTGACTTTCGGGATTACACGGGAGAAGGCTCGCACACTCTTCGGGAAACCAAGCAGCACGAACTTCGGCGGCTTGCAGTATCCTGGCATTGAGCTTATGTATGACGATGGAGTAAATCTCTCATATGTCAGAGTTACGCGCAAGGGACTTCCCATTGCAGGAGTAGAAGTAGGGGACATGGTAATGAAGCTTGTTGAAATGGGAATGCCGGAACAATACATTACAGACCTCGAGAATGCCGGAAGTTCAAATAGCGATGAACCTGAAGACGGCCCGGAAGGCTGGACATATGAGAGCGCAACGGGTGAGACAATATTCTTCGATTTCGGTGTGAATAATACGGGCTTCATAATTGAAGGCATAACTTGGAGCAGGTCTGAGGGTGTGGGCTGATGGATTGGTGAATTTCGCAGCACCCTCTTGAAGTTATTGTGGGGGTGCTGTTGTTTTTATCTACAAATAGTGTGTATTGCTTTCTTACTTACTCTAGTATTTTTGCGATTGTCCCGCCGCCTGCAACATAATCCCCATCATAAATCACTGCCGCCTGTCCAACCGCAGGAACTCTCTGCTTTTCCTCAAACTCTATCGCAATCTCATTCTCCCCCGTCTGGTTCACAACACAGGGTATCTCCCTCTGCCTGTAACGCGTCTTCACAAACGCCCTGAAGTTCTCCGGCACAACGTTAAACGCTATCAGGTTCACATCACGCGCAATCACTCCGCGCGCATACAATCCCGCCTCATTCTCAGGAACGAGTGTTATTGTGTTGCTGGCAGGGTCAATCAGGGAAACATACAGCCTCGATTTCGCCGCAACCCCTAATCCCCTCCGCTGGCCCGCCGTGTAATGGATTATTCCCCTGTGATGGCCAAGAACTTTGCCGGAAGCGTCCACAAAATCGCCGGAAGGGTATTCCTTCCCCGTGTAACGCTGAATGAACGCACCATAATCCCCGCCAGGCACAAAACATATATCCTGCGAGTCATGCTTCCTTGCGTTCGTGAAACCCAATAATGCCGCCAAGTCCCGAACCTCAGACTTCCTCATTCCGCCCAAAGGAAAATCTGTCCGCGACAACTCCTCCTGCGTCATCATGTACAGTACATAGCTCTGGTCTCTCGACAAATCCGCTGCCTTGCGCAACATGTACCTCCCAGAACCGTCCCGTTCAATCCTCGCGTAATGTCCGGTCGCTATCCTCTCAAGTCCACAACTCCTCGCATGTCCCAGAAATTCCCCGAACTTCATGTACCTGTTGCAATCCACGCAGGGATTTGGCGTTCCTCCCTCCTCGTAAACGTTCACAAACTTACGTATCACTTTCTCATCAAATTCGGCCATGAGGTTCAACACGTCATGTTCAATCCCCAATACTTCACATACAGCCTTTGCGTCAACAATATTCTCCCGCGAACAGCATGGGTACTTCCCTGAAATCCCTAGTGCCTCGTTCAAAAATAGAAGCATTGTTGCTCCCCTGCATGTACCATATTTCCGCAAACACAAGTAAGCGGAGACGCTGCTGTCAACGCCCCCGCTCATGGCTGCCAGTATGCTCATTCATTCAGCCTACTTCAGCATTGCTCCCAGCTTCTGAAGCCTCTTTATTGCTTCCTCCAGAATGTCTGGCGTGCGCGCAAAATGGAAACGTATAAGGTTGTTGATTGGCTCACGGAAGAAGCTCGAACCTGGAACTGCCGCAACCCCGATGTTCTTTATGACCCATTCGCAGAAATCCAGATCCGTCCAGCCCTTGAACTGTTCAAGCTCAAAATATTCGCTTATGTCAACCATAACGAAATACGAACCCTGCGGAACATTATGCTTCAGTCCAGCCTCATCAAGCCCCTCAAGGAACCTGTTGCGCAATCCGGTGTACTTTGCCTTCAACTGGTCATAATACTCCGGAGGAAGCTGTAACGCATGAACTGCCGCCTCCTGTAACGGTGCAGCAGCTCCCACAGTCAGGAAGTCGTGAACCTTTCGCGCCCCGTCAACAACATCTGCCGGCCCAATGAGATAACCCAAACGCCAGCCGGTTATCGAGTAAGTTTTCGAGAGGGAGTTGCAGGTTATGACGTGGTCGAACATTCCAGGAAGACCTGAAGCATAAACGTGCTTGTAGGGGTCAAACACTATATGTTCGTAGACTTCATCAGTTACGATGAAAGCGTCATATTTCACCGCAAGTTTGCCTATCTCGGTAAGTTCGGCCTCTGTGAAGACCTTTCCGCAAGGGTTGGAGGGATTGCAGATGACTATAGCTTTTGCTCCCTGCTTGAAGCCGTCCTCGATTAAGTTGATGTCGTAATCATACGTCGGAGGCACTAAGGGAATGTATATCGGGCTGGCTCCTGAGAGAATAGAATCGGCACCGTAATTCTCGTAGAAGGGGGAGAACACCATAACTTTGTCGCCTGGGTTGCAGATGGTCATCATGGCAGCCATCATTGCTTCAGTTGAGCCGCAGGTGATTACTATTTCCGTCTCGGGGTCAATCTCTCTGCCTATAGCTTTGCTCTGTTTTGCACAGATAGCTTCTCGGAAATTCTTTGCTCCAAAGGTAATTGCGTATTGATGTGGGCCTGTGTGGGCTGCTTTGGCTAGGGAATCTGTCATCTCTACGGGAGGCTCCCAGTTAGGATAACCCTGAGAGAGGTTGATAGCTCCATACTTGTTGCAGATGCGGGTCATTCGGCGGATTACGGAATCTGTGAATGTTCCTACTCTGTCGCTTAATGTGGGCATGTTGAATAGTTCATATCCTTTCGTGAATAGTTAAGGGTAGATTTTAGAGCAATTCTCCCAATTTGCAATATTTGTGTATTATTATCACGCAACAACATTTCTCTATATGGAGGCTGTTATCAATGAAGAAGCTTTATGCTGCAATCATGATGTGTGTGCTATGGGCTGTAACTGGTTACGCGCTCCCTTCACGCTATGACCTTAGGGATTACGGCAGAGTCACTAGCATTAAGAATCAGGGAGTTCCCGGGCCGTGTTGGGCATTTGCTGCACTGGGAGCTATGGAGAGCAATTACCTCACTCAGAAGCTCAACTCTGACGGAAAAATCCCAGACTTGTTGGAGATGCAGTTAGCGTTCTACACCTACAGAGATCCAGATAACGCGCGCAACTTCACTCCGCTCCATAACTCTGGGACTCTGAGACTCGAGGGTAGTGCTTATCGAGCAGCAGCTTTCCTGATGAGACTCTCTGGGCCTACAGACGAGAAGACTCTACCCTACAGCACTAACATGCCGAGTTCAGAGCAGAAATCTCTCGCTAAGAAAAGCCCCGAGTCCTTCAAGCGGGCGATGCGCTTACGAGATGTGTACTTCCTAGCCGGCAACCAGAAGCTCAACGATAACACTAAGAAGGAGCTAATCATGCAGCACGGAGCAATCTATGTGAGTATCTACAGCGATCCCATGACTCCCATTGCCGAGCCCATACAGTGTTCCAGTCGCTCCATTTTTTTCAAAATTTGCCATTGCTGGCTGTGCGAGCAGGAACCGGGCTTTGCTAGGGCGGGGTTCCT
>CALAUZ010000089.1 GCA_937892105.1 uncultured Fretibacterium sp.
GAACCTACGACCCCCTGCGTGTAAAGCAGGTGTTCTACCGCTGAACTATCCGCCCGGCTGAACAACGAGAGATATTTTACGCTTTACCCTTCTCTCTGTCAAGCATGTACGCTTCAATTTCTTCCCACGTTTTTTTCGCCGCCCCTCCTAAAGTGTTGAAGTAGCCGTTACAGGATTTCAGAGAACACTTAACGTTCTCAGGTTCAAGGCACTCACACCAAGCATTCGCAAGCTCCAAGTCATTATGAACACATATTGCCGCACCCATAGCGTCCATTCGTTCGGTGTCAGGGAAGTCCGTCATGCATGGCCCATGAATAGACGGAAGTCCGAACAACGCAGGCTCAAAAGGATTCTGCCCGCCCTTCTGTACGAGGCTTCCTCCCACAAAAACAGCATCACTCGCGGCGTAAAGGTCAAACAGCACACCTATACGGTCAACAACGATGATGTCGGCGTTGTTATTGCTGCGGTCAAATTGCGACAGTAACTCCGCGTGAATGTCATCATACGGCAAAGCTGCGGCAATGGTCATCAATGCACGTTCTGGGTGTCGCGGGACGATTGCGAGCCTTGAGCCGGGAAATTTTCGCTTCACAGTCCTGAAAGCTGAGATTACTATCTCGTCTTCACCTGCGTGGGTGCTTCCGGCAGTGAAAAGAGGCGAGTTATCCCTCTTGAGCCACCCCCATTTTTCGGGACTTGTGGCTTTCCTTCGGTCAAGGAGGGTATCAACTTTGCAATCCCCCGTAACAGTAATTTTCTCTTCAGGCACTCCAAGCGTCATGAACTTTTCCTTGTCCTCGTCAAAGCGAACCATTAACCTGCTCATGCAATCCAGAACTCCCCGCCAGAAACGTTTTGTGTGTCTCAGGCGAATAAAACTCTTGTCTGACAGTCTGCCGTTAGCGAGGAACGAAGGAATGTCCCTTGCCTTCAGTTGTGCCAGCATCTCAGGCCATAATTCCGTTTCCATAGTTATATATATTGCCGGACGTATCGCCTCAAGTGAACGTGATACATACTTTTTTGCGTCGAAAGGGCTGTAGATTATACGGTCAACAATGCCTGACAGTAACTTCTGCGCCATCTCCCTTCCTGTTGGGGTTACTGTTGAGATTACGCAGGGGTATGCGCTGCGGGACTTTATGCGGCGTATCAGTGAGCTTGCCGATTGAACTTCCCCGACCGATACTGCGTGAACCCACACGGGATTTTGCGGTATGTTCTCGACATGGCCGGTGCGTTCGGAGATTTCCCCCTTGTACTTGCGCTTGAGTATTCCTAATCCTCCCAGTGAAAAGAATGTGCTGACTAATGACCTGTATATGCACATTCCGGCATGGTAAGCGTTAATGTTCATGTTCGTAATTCCTCCTGTTCACAATTCCTCCTTTAAATTATAGCTGGGCATAAAAAGCGTGCGAATTAGCTTATCTTTGGACGAATAACTGTTAGACAAATGAATTGAGGCGTATCCGACCTTGAGTAGAAAATAAAAATCATTTTAAATTTACAAAACTTTTAGAATAAAATCAATTTATTTTTTTCTACGGCAACTATAAACCAAACGCCGCAAGTTTTTAGGATTAATCATCTGCTCTAGTAAGATACCTCCGCGTGTATCCAGTATATGCATTTACCCTTTGAGTATGGAACGAGAGATCGCCGGCAATCTATGAGCTCTGGGAATGTAACTGGGAGAACATAATAACAATCTTACATATCCTTCCGAGATATATACACGGCCAACGCGATAGAGGTGCTAAATAGTTAGTTGAATAGCAGTATCGAACTCGTCAAAAAATGGACGATGCCGATAAACAACTAGTCTAAAGCGTTGAACCATTTCTATGTGAGATACGAGGATAGATTTTCCAAAGTAGCGTAGGGAAACATCACATACAAAGTTTAGTTGACACACCAGCAGGGAACTTTAACCCCGCCTTTGGAGAGAACGTGAAACTCGTAGAATTAGGAAGCCCCCACTTCTATAAGTAGGGTAGTTCATTCTGACGTGCCATAAATCATTCTGCCTATTTCAGAATTTCTGTCTAGCATGATAACTTTCTCGCCCTTACCTGAAAACGACTTCTTCAACGCGTCCAGTGAGCGCAAAAAGCTGTAAAACTCTGCCTTTTCCGGTGTATCATAAGCACCCTGCAATATCCTCATGTACTGCACTTCACCGTCAGCAATAATGACATCTGCACTCTGTTCAGCCTCCGCAAGACGTATGGCCGCAAGCCTGTCCGTTCTGTTGCGTATTTTCTGGGCTTCGGAGTTGCCTTCAGCGGTGAATGAGGCCGCAATATTCTGGCGTTCGCTTATCATTCGTTCATAGACTGCCGATTTGTTGTCGTTGGGAAGGTCTAACGCCTTAATCTCAGTCTGTACGATTGCAATACCATACATGCCTATGTCGGAGTTTGAACCTTCAGCAATTTTCGCCGATAACCTCCCGCCTCTAGCCTCTATAACTTCGTCCTGTGTCATTGAGGATATTACGTTCTTCACGGCATTGTAGACAGCAGCCTCTATGCGTTCGCGTGCACGCGCATCTATTGCGTTGAGGGTCTGAATGTATTTCACAGGGTCAGTTACCTTCCACGTAACATAGTTATCTGCAATCATAGACTTCTTGTCCTTAGTGATAACGCCTGAGCGTGGAATGTCGTAAAGATGAAGCCTCTTTGGAATATATCGAACGGTATGAACGCCTGGTGTCTTGTACTTTATGCCCGGAGTGTCAGTAACGGATACTATTTTCCCGAACTTGAAGAGTGCCGCATACTCGTTATACCCTACGACATAAAACGAGAATGGAAGAGTGATAACCGCTGCCGCTCCTATGACGATAAGCGATAATTTCATGACTGCGCGTCTTATACTCATAATTCAGCACCTCCCCTAAAATTTGTCCAATGGCATTAACTTGCTTGTATTGCCATCTGTGATAATGATTTTTGCGTTTGGAAGTATCTCTTCCATTGCCTCGTAGAACAATCTCTGACGTGTTATGAGGGGATAAGCTCTGTATTCCTCGTACATGTTTCTGAAACGTGCTGCCTGACCGTTAGCCTCAGCTATTCTTGCAGATTTCACGGCCTCTGCTTTCTGAATGATCTGGTCAGCTTTGGCTTCTGCGGCTGGAATTTGTTCGGACTGGTATTTTTTTGCTGCGTTAATCATTGTCTCACGTGCCTGTCTTGCCGTCTCAACTTCCTTGAATGCCTGTATGATTTTCTCTGTAGGAGGTTCTGCGTCCTGGACGGTGAGATTGACGCACTGTAAGCCTATGTTGCTGTGTTCAAGCATTTCGGTAAGTCTTTCCCTGACGGAGAGCTGTATTTGGCTTTTTGCCGTAGTGATGACTTCATCGACAGGGTAATCGGACACTACGGAACGAATGCAGGAAAGCAGCATGTTTCGCAGAATGGCTTCTGGGTTATCGGAATTGTAGAGATAAGCTACGGGGTCAGAGACTTTGTATTCGAGGTAGAAGTCTATGTTCACGAAATTGAAGTCTGACGTTATCATGACGCTTTCGTCTTCGCGGGTAACGTTTCGGAAGGATTTGTCTGTTTCGTAACCTATGCCGGTGCCGTGAGTAGTCATGTCAACAATGTGAACACTCTGTATGAACGGTAACTTGAAGTACAATCCTGCTGTGTCAGTGCGGATAATGTTCCCGAACATGGTAATTACGGCCTGTTCCTGTTCGCCGACAGTGTAGAAGCCGTCAAACGATACAAGAACCGCAAAGATTGCGATGATTATTGCTGGGATAAAGAGTTTTTGTTGTCTCATTAGTACCCTCCTGTAATAAAATTATGTTTATGTAAATTATATTATGGAGGACGAAATATTATGAGGAAAATATACAGTATTTACGGGACAAATTCACATGACATGACGAAGAAGCTCCTCGAAGCCTCTGAAGCAATAAGCCTCGTACCTTCCGGAGCAGACGTAGCATTAAAGCCCAACCTTGTAGTTGCTGGAACGCCCGATAATGGTGCGACGACACATGCAGGTGTTTTGTCAGGCTGTATCGAATACTTCAGGGACGCAGGTATTAAGGATATCAGCATAATCGAGGGAAGCTGGGTAAGAGCTGAGACGATGAGGGTAAGCCTTCATTGCCCTCATAAGAATTGCTATCTCGGAGGGATTCGTCAGGGTTGCGTAGTGTTTATGTCTTTTGGACTTTAATGCGACTTGAAGTGCTGCCGTTGGATTACTCTCTGCGTACCCTGCGGCTATAGCAAATGAATAAACTTGACCTATCAGAGTCTTAACGCGCTGAGCTGTCTCGTCACACCCCAGATTCTTGATATTTCGGCAGATTTGTAAGACATCAGCCGATGTTAACTGTCTGAGTTGCATTGCGCCATCTGTTCAGCCTTATACGGAAAGTGCGCATACCTATGGAGAGTGCCCGATGCTGGGGACTGGGCTTTCTTCTTTTGCTCTGGCCGTATGTATTTCATCGCGTTTGGAACAAGCATCCTTGAGGGACAAATTAAGGTATGAGCCTATTGAAATTTGACGCTCTTTCTTTTGTTCCAAGTAACGCAGTATCCAGTATTTATTCCCCGAAGTATCAAACCGAAGATACAGCCCCTTGATGTCACGGAGAATGCAAGATTTTTCGTCGGCTTTAGCAGCCTTCACCTGTATTTCTGTCAGCATGTTTACTCCTTTCTTCATAAACAGTACAAAATTTCGAGTTGTGATTTTCTTGTACGGTTTTTTGTACGGTCAAATATAAGATTTTGGCGGTTTTGTTTGGTTTTCTCTGGAAGAATAAC